>JBDSAR010000306.1:0-10711 GCA_039922035.1 Chthoniobacteraceae bacterium | reverse complement strand
CCATGCCGAGGCGCGCCAGTTGCGTGTCGAATTCCGTGTGCTGCTCGCGGCGCCCCATCTGCACGGGCTCGCGCGGGATGAGAACATCGGGCAGCGGCCGGCGCGGATGCACGGCGAATAACTCGCCAAGCTGCGCGTGGATTTCCTCCGCTTTCACATCGCCGACCACGACAAAGAACACATTATTCGGCACGTAGCGCGCGTGGTAGTACGCATCAAGGTCGTTGCGGGTCAGGCGGTCGAAAATATCACGGTAACCGATGACCGGATGCCGGAATGGATGCTCCGCAAACGTGGTCGCGAAGAGCTGTTTCCCGGCGACATTGTCCGGGTCGTCATTGCCCATCGCGAACTCGCGCCGGATCACCTCCTGCTCCTTGGAAAACTCGGCTTCAGGCAACGTGGAATGCATCACGGCATCTGCCAGGAGATCCACCGCAACAGATACGTTTTTTGCGGGAATATCCACCCAATACACTGTCTGTTCAAAAGATGTGTATGCGTTGATATACCCGCCTTTCTCTTGAATCCCACGGGCGAAGTCCTGCGGGCCACGATGGCTTGTGCCCTTGAATAGCATGTGCTCCAGGAAGTGCGACAGCCCGGCCCCGAGCCAGCGGCCTTCGTGAACACTGCCTGTTTTCACCCACGCCTGCACACTCGCGACCGGCGCGGAATCGTCCTCAAGGACGAGCAGTTCGAGGCCGTTCGGGAACTTGAGAATCTGGGCCTCGTTCGGAGCCAGCAGCATTGCATCCGTCACGCGGATACCTCCGAAAATAGGGTGCCGCAAGTCATTCGATCCATGGACCGGTCAAAATCCGTCCGACGCCAGCCCTTCACGTCAGTTCCGGACTTCTGCGCTGGGTTTTGTCTTGCGCCCCGGAAGCGTCGCCGTACCCGGAATGTACGGGTCCACAAATGCCTCGCGGAACGAATACACGTTCTTGAAATCCGCGCGCGAGTCAGTCTCGGTGCGGCCGAAGACTTGGAGATCGATCAGCTTCCATACCATCTCGCCGAAGTCGTCCGTCTTGCGGATGCCCCAGTATTCAAACACCGTCGGCACCATCGGGCCGAATGCCTTGATGGCGAGCTGGCGGAGGCCCTCGCACATCTGCTGCCCGGTGACATGGCCGCTCTCGCCCATCTGGCGTTTGCGCAGCTTTACCGCGTGATCGAGACCTTCGCGGAGGAAAAAATAGGCATCGGGATGGTAGGTTGGATCTGATTCGGTAAGGACCGCGACCGCTTCGTCGAAATCGATTTTTTGCATGGGGCTTTTCGCAGTGCATAAGCTAAGCGGCGAGCCCATCCTGGTCAACACCCACGCAGCAATTTGACGACATTTTTTCCGCGCAAACGAGTCATTGACGCGCAGGCGCACGGCACCTAGCTTCCGGCCCCTTTTTCAAAAGGGGAACCACTCACCGAAACACTCAACCAGACAGGAGGATTAAAAATGCCCGAAGTTGCCGTCCGCAAAGGAGAACCCATCGATCGCGCGCTCAAGCGGCTGAAAAGCAAGCTCGAAGCCGAAGGAATCATGGATGAAGTTCGCCGTTTGCGCGCCTTTGAGACGCCCACGCAACGCACGAAGCGAAAAGCGAAAGCCAACGCCAAGCGCGCCAAAGCGAAGTTCCGTTTCAACGTGAGCTAGCCTCCGCCTCCGGAAACGTGGCGTTTTTACGCCGCGCATTCCTCTCTCATCAAAAGCCCGCCGGGTTCACAAACCCGCGGGCTTTTTGATTTTCACTCGGCGGGCCCGTGCGCTCAGGCGCACTCGCAGGCGATCCGAAAGCCGACGTCGTTCGCGAGATACGACGGTTCATTGAATGCCCGCGCCGTCGCGCGAAGACTGGACATGCGCGATTTCCACGAGCCTCCGCGATACACACGCTGGCGGGCCTTTTGCGCACGCGGGTTCAGGATCTCCTTGCCCTTGTACGGCTCGTAGCTGTCGAGGCACCACTCGAAGACATTCCCCGAGAGATCCTCGATGCCGAACGGACTCGCGCCACGGGAGAAACTCCCGACGGGAGAAGTCTCTGCGAAGCCGTCGTCAACCGAAGCGTCGCGCCAGGGGAAATTCGTGCGCATATCGGCGAAATTTGCGTATTGCCCGACGGAACTCCAGCTCCCCCAGGGGAAAATCCGCCCGTCCTGGCTGCGGGCGCTGAATTCCCATTCGGCCTCCGTGGGGAGCCGGTAGGTCTTGCCCTCACGCTTGCCCAGCCATTCGCAGAAGGCCACCGCCTCATTCCAGCTCACAAAGAGCACAGGATGCCTCCCATCCGCCCAAGGCGCGCGCTTCGCCGCGTGAGTCGGATCGAACATCTCATACTGCTCATTCGTGACCGGCAGCCGCGCCATGTAAAAGCATGACAGCACGACAGGAGTCACCGGGCCCTCGTTCGGCTGCGCGCCCGCATCCTCGCTGCCCATCACGAACCGGCCGCTCGGGATCAGGAACATCTCGATGCCGATCCTGTTGGTAAAATTTGGGAATTTCGCCCGCTCCATGGCAAGCGCCGCCTGGGAAGTGTTGATCTCGATCACCGGCTCCTTTTTCGGCACCGGGGCGGCGGGCTGGGCCGGTGCCTTGGCTTGGGCGGCAGCCCTCGCGGCTGTGGGGGACGGAGCAGCCGCCGGAGGCCGGTGGTGGACTCCGGGCGATGCCTTCGGCGCGGATGCCATGGGTGCCGAAGCCATTGCCTCGAGATACTCGTCGATGACATCCTCGGCGTCCCCGCCCGAAAGGCCGAGGCTCTCACCGAGGTTGCACATGGCATCCCGCTGGTCGTCACTCATCTCTTCGCCATCGAGGCAAAGACGCGACATTTTCAGGATGCGCCGGAACTCATCAGCCGGACTGCCGGAGGCAGCGGGTGCGGCCGCCGAAGGAGCCGAGACCGGCGCAGGTGCCGGCGCAGGTGGCGCTGCGGATGCCGGAGGAGGCGCATCGACCACGCGCACCGCGCCAGTGCTCTCCAAGGCTCCAGCGATGGCTTCATCGATCCTGACCTTGTCCAGCCCGAGGCCCTCCCCTGCGATGCGCAGCTTTTCCTCGCTGTCCTTGCTGAGACGTTTGTCCGCGAGTGTGAAATCCAGCAGCTTCGAGAATTCCACGAGCGCCTTGCCGAGAAGTTCCCCGTAAATCTCCGCATCAATCTGGGCCCTCTCCATCGGATCCAGCAACTTTGTGCGTGCCTGCACCAGGAATTGCGGCGCCTCGTCGAGACCGCCGCGCAGCAACTGCGACATCGGGTTGCTCGGCTGGTTTTTGAGCGGGAGCTTTTTCTGCCACCACACCAGGATCCGGCGGCAGTGATCCTCGATGACTTCCGGCGTCGCGTTCGACGAAGAATCGAGGCACAGACGCGCGTAGAGGTTCGGCGAATTGTAGTTCTTCCAGTCAGCCCACCTGTTGGGGTTGTCCGGGATTGGATTCGGAAGCGCCACGGCTTTGCGAATAGTAAGGGGCAGCGCCCCGGACTACGAAATTTTCAGGAACGCCAGATCGGCCGTTGCCAGCCCGATCTCATCCTCAGCCAGGCCGGTGTTCCGGGCGATGGAGACGCGGCTGGTCCGTCCGTAGGCTTGGACGACGACCTCGAGCACCTGATTCTCGTTGTAATGGTATGTGAGCTCGACGGGCGAACCTTTCGGCAGGAATGGCGGCAACTCGATGTCGCAGATGCCGAGCGGCGTACATTCGCCGGGCACGCTGCTCTCGCCCTCGACCACGCGGACGATGGCGTTCTTCATGTTCGCCTTTGCGGTGCCGAAGGAATTCTTCATGTCCGAGGGCACGGGAGTCATCTTCGCGATCATCGGGAAGACGTATTCCTCCACCTTGTCGTCGTCCCACAGCACCACGCCGAGGGTGTGCGTCGTGATGTTCGTGACTTTGATCAGGGATCCGTCCGCCGCGGAGAATTGATCCCGCACCTCCTGCGCGATCGTGCGCTCACCGCACTCATCCTCCTCGCGGAGCATCGAGAGCATCGCCTGGATGGCGGCCCCCATCGCCACGGCCTCGTCGGGGCTCACGTCATCCGCTGTCGGGCGCCCTGAAATATCGGAGATCATCTGCCGCACAGAAGGCACGCGCGTCATGCCCCCGGTGAGGAGGACGCGATCGATCTGCTCCCATTTCATGTTCGCCTCCTGCATGACGATTTCGCAAATGGCCTTGCTCTTTTCGAGCAGCGGCCGGCACCGCTCCTCGAACATCTCGCGGGTGAGTTCCATCTTCACGCTGCGGCCATTGTAATTGTGGACCAGAGTCGTCCGCTGGCGCGTGGAAAGCTGCACTTTCGCCGTGAGCGCGCGGTTGTAGAGATCCTGGTAGCTCTGCAGATCGAGCAGCGGATTCTCGCCATGCTGGTTGTCAAATTCCTCCGCGATCCAGTTCACGATGATGTCGTCCCACTCCTTGCCTCCGAGCCGGTGATCCCCGTTGCTCGCCAGCATGCGGTTGTGGTGATCCTCAATGCGCATGATCGTCACGTCGAACGTGCCGCCGCCGAGATCGAACACAAAGACCGTCTGATCCTGATCCAGCTTGTCCAAGCCGTACGCCAGCGCCGCCGAGGTCGGCTCGTTGATGATCTGGAGGACGTTCAGCCCCGCAAGCTGCCCCGCCACAAGCGTGGCCGACCGCTCCGCATCGTTAAAGTAGGCGGGAACGGTGATGACCGCGTCCGTCACCGCTTCACCGAGATATTTCTCCGCATCGAGCTTCAGCTTCCGCAGGATGATCGCGGACAGCTCCTCCGCCGAGTACACCTTGCCGCCAAACGTGCGGCTGAACTGCGACTTGCTCTTGCCCATCTCGCGCTTCACGAAATCCACGATTTTGTCCGGCTCGGCCACCGCGTTCTGCTTCGCGATCGTGCCGACGACAGCGTTGTTGCCATCGAACAGGATCACGGACGGCGTGATGCGCTCGTTCTCCGAGTTCGGGATGATTTGCGGCTTTCCATACGCATCAATGTGAGCGACGGCGCAGAAGGTGGTTCCCAGGTCAATTCCCAGGGCTTTTCGGTTTAGTGGTTTGTCAGACATGGCGCTTTGGGCTTGAAGAACGCTTTTGGATTAAAGTGAAAAAGTGATGATGGTTTCGGGGTCGTCTATGCCTTGGGCGCTTTCGTGCCCGGAGCGGGAACGGCGGGATCCTGGTGTTTCTTGATCACCACTTCCTCGGCCCGGATCACACGTTCCTTCCACAGGAAGCCGCGCTTGGTGACTTTCACGACATCATGATCCTCCTCCGGAATCGCCGTGATCTCGATCGCCACGGCCCGCTGGGTGAGCTTGTCCAGCTTTCCCGGCAAGGAGGGCACCAGCGTCACGTCCAGCCGCTCCAGCACTTCGAGGATTGCATCCCGGTTGTGTTCGAGCTGCTTGGAAGGTGCCGCCACCGTCTCAAAGAACATCAGCGACCCGCCCGCCATGCCGCCACGCTGCTCCTGCGAAGCCAGCGCCAGAACGAGTTGCCGGTGGATTTCTGAAATGTCGTCATACAGCGAGATGAGATCGCGAATCACGGGACGCAGCACCGCCTCGAGCAGGAATGCATCCTTGTAAGTCGTCAACTCTGCGTGGAGCGCCTCGAACATCGCACGGTTCACCGTATTGCGCTGCTCCAGCGCCTGCTTCGCCTCCGCGAGAATCTTCGGCATGCCGGCCTGCTGCAGCATCGCCTTCTCCACCCGGTCGAGCAGACCCACCTGCTCGAACTGCGCCCGCGCCACGCCCTCAAGCCCCTTCAGGATCGCCTCCAGTGACTGCCGGGAATCCCCGTCGTCACCGTCCGCATCTGCAGTCTGGGCAACCAATTTCGGCTTCATTTCGATCATGTTTATGAGGCTGGGCGTCTCACCGGAGACGGCATTTACCGTATCGTGGAGAGCACTGGAATTGGTGGGCTGGGCTGCGACCATGCAGCGTGAGAAAGCGATTTCCGCGCCAGCCCGCCCGCGAAATGTGACAGTCGCTATTCCCGCTCCGCAAAATGCGAGAGAATCGCATCCACAAGGCCCGGAATGTCATAGCGCGCCGCCTCGGCATCCACGTTCAGTCCCAGCTTGCGCATTGTCCCCGAGGTGATCGGCCCGATGGATGCCGTCTTCATTCCCACGGGCAGCGGCAGCTTCAGGGCCATGAAATTTTCCGCCGTGGATGAACTCGTGAAAGTCACCATGTCCGCGCCTTCCTCCCGAAACCGCGCGGTGGCACCCGTGCGATCCTCCGTCTCCGGCACCGTGCGATACGCCGCCACCACGTCCACGATCGCGCCGAGCTTCGTCAACGCCTCCGGCAGGACATCGCGCGCCTCCTGCGCCCGCGCGAGCAGGATGCGCAGGTTGTCCACCGAACACTCCTTTGCAAACGCCTTCACGACCGCCTCCGCCACGTATTCCTCCGGCTGCAAATCCACGCTCAGCCGGTACTCGCGCACCTTCGCCGCAGTCGCCGGGCCGATGGCCGCGATCCGCACGCCGCCGATCTCCCGCGCATCCTTGTACACTTTGAAGAACGCCTCAAAGAACGCATCCACACCATTCGGGCTCGTGAAGACCAGCCAGTCGTAGGCATGTGCATCCGCGATCATCTGCACGAATGCCCTCCGGTCCTCCGGCGGCTCGATGCGGATCGTCGGAATCTCCAGCACATCCGCGCCGAGTTCGCGCAGTCGCAAAGAAAGCGCTCCCGCCTGCTTGCGCGTGCGCGTCACCACGATGCGCTTGCCAAAAAGCGGCCGCCTCTCGAACCAGTTCAACGACTCCCGCAGCTTCACCACATCGCCGAGAATCGCGACCGCCGGAGCCTTGAACCCCGCCGCCTCCACCTTCGCCGCGATGTCCGCCAGCGTGCCGACCAGCGTCTGCTGCCGACCCGTCGTCGCCCACCGGATCAGCGCGACAGGCAGCTCCGCGCGCGCGCCGTGCTTCACGAGTTCTGCCGCGATGATGCCGATGCGCTCGACGCCCATGAGCATCACTTTCGTCCCCGGATTTTTCGCGAGCTGATCGTAGTCGAGTTTGCTCTCCGGCTTCGTCGGATCCTCGTGCCCGGTGAAAATGGTGAGCTGCGAAGTGTGCTCGCGATGCGTCACCGGGATGCCCGCATAGGCTCCCGCCGCGACCGTGGACGAAATCCCCGGAATCACCTCGAAGCGCAGCCCCGCCTTCACGAGTTCCAGCGCTTCCTCGCCCCCGCGACCGAAGACATACGGATCGCCGCCCTTCAGCCGCACCACGCGCTTCCCCGCTTTCGTCTTCTCCACGAGCAGCGCATTCGTCTCCTCCTGCTTGAGCGCATGCTGCGCCGCGCGCTTTCCCGCGTAGATAATCTCCGCACCATCCGGCGCCCATTTCAGGATCTCCGGGTTGCACAGCGCGTCGTACACGACCACGTCCGCCGTCTCCATCACCTCGCGCAGCCGCAGCGTCACGAGGCCGATGTCGCCCGGTCCGGCTCCGGCGAGATAGCAGATTCCCTTCGATTTTTTTTCAGCGAGCGACATGGCCAAAACGTGTCCGAGCCACCGCCCACCCGGCAAGTGCAACCTCGCGCACACCGCGAAAAACTGCTGGAACAGCGTCACTCGAAAAGTCACCGTGCCCCACGATTCCGAAGCTTCGCGAGCAAGCCCCGATGCACTGCGACGCGACCGGCATCCCGCGTGCTAAGGCTGTCCCTGCGGTTCTGCACCGGGAGTTCATTTCCCTGCAGCACCCACCGCATTCCTCACGAATATCCGCCACCCAAGCCACGATGGTTTTCAGTTCACCGCTGTTCCTGTTCCTGTTCCTGCCGATCGTCCTCACGCTTTACATGCTGCTGCCCGGCATCCGCGCGCGGAACCTGTGTCTGCTCACCGTCAGCCTCATCTTTTACGCATGGGGCGAAGTCGGCTTCATTTTTCTGCTGCTCGGCTCCACGCTCGTGAACTGGTTCCTCGGCCTGCGTGTGGATCGCGAGCAGGACCCTGGGAAAAGGAAGCGCGCGGTGACGCTGGCCATCGTGCTGAATATCGGCCTGCTTGTGTTCTTCAAATACACCGGCCCCGTGCTCACCGAGATGAACGCCGTGGTGAACACCGTGCTCTCGATGCTGCACCTGCCCGATGTCCACATCGGCGACATCCGCCTGCCGATCGGGATCTCCTTCTTCACCTTCCACGCGCTGTCCTACGTCATGGACATCTATCGCAGAAAATCCGCCGCGGCGCGCAATCCCGCGGACACGGCGCTCTACATTTTCTTTTTCCCGCAGCTCGTCGCCGGGCCGATCCTCCGGTGGAGCGCCATCGCCCCACAACTTGTCCAGCGCGTCGTCACGCGCGACGGATTCGCCGAGGGCATCCGCCGCTTTGTCGGCGGGCTTGCGAAAAAGATGATCATCGCAAATGCGGTGGCGCTGCCCGCGGACAAGATCTTCGGGCTTCAGAATGGCGAACTGACGCCCGCGCTCGCGTGGTTCGGCACGGCCTGCTACACGGTGCAGATCTACTTCGATTTTTCCGGCTACTCGGACATGGCGGTGGGTCTCGGGAAGATGTTCGGGTTTCAATTCCTCGAAAACTTTGACCACCCCTACATCTCGCAATCGGTGAAGGAATTCTGGCGGCGCTGGCACATCTCGCTCTCGAGCTGGTTCCGCGACTACCTCTACATCCCGCTCGGCGGCAACCGCTGCTCGGAGCCGCGAAACTACCTGAATCTCGTCATCGTGTTTTTCCTCTGCGGCCTGTGGCACGGCGCGAATTGGACCTTTGTCGTGTGGGGTCTGTATCACGGCCTATTCCTCGTGCTGGAGCGGACTCGCTTCGGGACATGGGTGGATCGCATGCCGCGCATCTTCCGCCACGGCTACGCGCTCATGGCGGTGATGATCGGCTGGGTGCTTTTCCGCGCAAATACCTTCCCCCAGGCGCTCGCCTTCCTCTCCAACATGGCCGGCCTCGGCAGCCACGGCGAAATCACCCAGCCGCTCGCCCGCTACGTGAGCCACGAGTCTGCCTTCGCGCTCATCGCAGGTGCGATCTTCGCGACACCCGTGCTGGCGTGGCTGAAGTCGCACCTCACACGCGCCGTGGACCGCCTGCCACAGCGTGCCTCCTCCACGCTGACTGCGCTGGGCATGACCTTGGAAGCCGTCATCGTGATCGGCCTGCTGCTGATCTCATCCGCGTGGCTCGCCGGCGGCACCTACAATCCATTCATCTACTTCCGGTTCTGAGGCCATGACGCTTTTTCCCAGCCGTGAGATCCTGAGACGCCGCGCAGACATCGGCCTAATCGCCGTTTTTTTCGCGCTCCTCTGGCTGCCGACTGCGGACACTTTTCTGCACATCGATCGTGCCCCTGCTCCGCACGAAAACCGCTTGCCGGCGCAGTTCCCAAAATATCAGCCGACGCTGGAAGGAACGGGGAAATTCCTCGCCGGCACCGAGGCTTTTTTCAACGACAGCTTCGGATTCCGCCGTCAGCTCGTCCGATGGGAGCAGAACTGGCATTGGAAACTCTTTCACGACACTCAGTCTGGCGGCAACACGACCGTCCTCGCGGGCAAGGACGACTGGCTCTTTTTCTCCGAGCCGCGGACCGTGAACAACATCATCGGCGCGATGCCTCTCACACCGACGGAACTGGAAGGCTGGCGCACCCTGCTCACCGGGCGCCGCGACTGGCTGCGCGACCGCGGCATCCGCTACCTTTTCGTCGTCCCGCCGGACAAGCAGAGCATCTATCCCGAGCACATGCCGGACTGGTTGCTCGCCCGCAGATGGCACCCCCAGCGGCTCGACCAGTTCGTGGACTACATGCGGAAACATAGCGACGTGCCCGTGCTCGATCTGCGGGAGACCCTGCTCGAGGCAAAAAAGCACGCCGAGGTCTTTTTTCATACCGACACGCACTGGAACACTCGCGGAGCCTTCGCCGCCTACCGTCGGATCGCGCAGGAAGTCAGCGCTCTCGGGATTCCGTCCACGCCGCTCGTTCAGGATGCATTTGAGGAAATCCTGGCCGCGGGACGGACTGGCGACCTCGTCGGAATGCTGGGCCGGGAAGGACAGATCAAGGAAAGGGTCAACCCCGTCTTCAACGCAAAGCCCGGCGTGCCTCCGTACGAACTGCACACGGACGCAAACCTCATCCGGAAAAAATGGCCGCCAAACACCGAGCCGCGCGTGACGAAAGCCCCCGGCGCAAAAGGAAAAATCGTGATGTTCCACGACTCGTACACCCAGTACCTTTTCGAGTTCCTCGGGCGGACTTACGGTCGCGTCGTGTTTGTCTGGCAACCGCACTGGGACAAGCCATTCATCGAACAGGAAAAGCCGGAACTCGTGATCGACGAGATCCTGGAGCGCCTGCTGATTTTTCAGGATCCGGAGTATCTGCGAACCCATGACGACCAGCCGGACGCGCCGGTCAGCGGAAACTAGCAACCGCCTCCATTGCGCCCCCACATGCAGTGGATCTGGCTGCCGCTCATTCCATCAGCGTGGCGAACCGCTGCCACTGTTCGGCCGCTGATCTGCTTCAGGACCTGACGCGATGACGCCCTTTTCCAGCCGTGAAATCCTGAGACGTCGCACGGACGTCGCCCTCATGTTCGCATTCTTCGCGCTGCTCTGGCTGCCGACTGCGGACAGATTCCTGCACCTCGATCACGCCCCGATCATGAACGAAAA
>JBDSAR010000305.1:0-1796 GCA_039922035.1 Chthoniobacteraceae bacterium | reverse complement strand
CGGCTCGTCGCGATGACCGGCGACGGCACGAATGACGCACCCGCGCTCGCGCAGGCGGATGTCGGTGTCGCGATGAACACGGGCACGCAGGCCGCGCGCGAAGCCGGCAACATGGTGGACCTCGACTCGAACCCGACGAAGCTCATCGAGATCGTGGAGATCGGAAAACAACTGCTGATGACGCGCGGCGCGCTGACGACATTCAGCATCGCGAACGACATCGCAAAATACTTTGCGATCCTGCCCGCGATGTTCGCCGCGCTTTACGCACTCAGCGGATCAAAGGACGGCCCCCTCGCGGCGCTCAACATCATGCACCTGCATTCCTCCGAGAGCGCGATCCTCAGCGCGGTCATTTTCAACGCCCTGATCATCATCGCCCTGATCCCGCTCGCGCTCGCGGGCGTAAAGTATCGCGCGGTCGGCGCGGAACATGTGCTTCGGCGCAACGTGCTCATCTATGGAATCGGCGGCATCATCGCACCATTCATCGGCATCAAGCTTCTCGATGTCGCCCTCGTCGCCTTTCGCCTCGTGTGAACCAGCCTGCAAACTGAAATCATGAAAACAATCATTGAATCCATCCGCATCCTCATCGTCTTCACGCTGCTCACGGGAGTGCTGTATCCGCTGGCCGTGACTGGAGTCGCAAAGGCATTCTTTCGCAGGCAGTCCGACGGTTCGCTCGTCGTGCAGGACGGAAAAATTGTCGGCTCAGCGCTGCTCGCGCAAAAATTCGACAATCCCCGATATTTCGCCCCGCGACCGTCCGCGGCCGATTTTGCAACGGTCGCCAGCGGTGCCAGCAACAAGGGGCCGACGAGCGGCGATCTTGCAAAGGCGATCGGCGAGCGTCGCGCGAAGCTCGGTCCGGGCGCGCCTGGCGATCTGCTCACCGCGAGCGGCAGCGGGCTCGATCCGCACATCAGCCCCGCGGCTGCGGAATTCCAACTTCCGCGCGTCGCCGCGGAGCGCAAAATGCCACCCGAAAAAATCAGCGCACTCGTCCGCCAGTTCACCGAGCCGCCGCAGTTCGGCATCCTCGGCGAGCCGCGCGTGAATGTTTTCGCTCTCAACCTCGCGCTCGACGCCTTACGCTGAAGCTGTGAGCGATTCACGACCGAATCCTGATGACCTGCTCGCCAGCGTCCAGCGCACCGAGGCGAAGGCGCGGCGGGGGCGGCTGAAGATTTTCTTCGGGATGTGTCCCGGCGTGGGAAAAACTTTCGCCATGCTGGAGGAGGCGCGGCGCCGACAGGCCGAGGGTGTCGAGGTGATCGCCGGCATCGTCGAGACGCACGGGCGCAAGGACACCGCCGCCTTGCTGGAAGGCATGCCCATCGTCCCGCGGGCAAAAATTGAATACCGCGGCGCGACGCTCGATGAAATGGACCTCGATGGCATCCTCGCATGGCATCCGCCGCTGGTCCTCGTGGATGAGCTCGCGCACACGAACGCGCCAGGCTCGCGGCACACGAAGCGTTACCAGGACGTGCTGGAATTGCTGAATGCTGGCATCGACGTTTTCACGACGCTCAATGTGCAGCACCTCGAAAGCCGTGCGGAAGTCGTCGCACAAATCTCTGGCGTGCCCGTGCGAGAGACTTTGCCGGACAGCATCCTCGATCACGCCGATGAGATCGCGCTGATCGATCTTTCTCCCGAGCAGCTCCGCGAGCGGCTTGCCGATGGGAAGGTCTATCTCGGCGAGCGCGCCGCGACCGCCGCCGCGAATTTTTTCAAGGAGAGCAATCTCACGGCGTTGCGCGAGATGTCGCTGCGCATCACGGCGGAGC
>JBDSAR010000304.1:0-2948 GCA_039922035.1 Chthoniobacteraceae bacterium | reverse complement strand
GGCGGATCGCAACGGGCGCGAACTCGGCTACGCCGCGCTGTCGGCGCTCACTGCCTTGCCGCAGGCGGGCACGAAGTTTTGCTACGCAGGCGCGGTCGTATCCGGCGCGACGCTCGGTGCGTGGAAGCACGCACCGCTTTCCGCCGATGAACTCGCAGCGGGCACAGCGTGGAGCCTCACGCGCTGGCACGAGCCGCTGAAGTATCGCCCCGGCCAGCCGACGCTCGCACAGACGCAGGCGGAGCTGGATCACTTTCTCGCCGACGAAACCGCAGCACGCGCGGCTGGCGACGCGGCCCGCGCCGCCGACTGCCGCGCGATGGCGGAGCGGAAGCAGCGGCTGCTGCACCGCATCCAACAGATGCCGCCCGGCGATTCGTTTCCGCTGCAAGTCGTGCTGTGGCGCATCGGCGATGCATTCTGGCTCGGCGTGCAGGGCGAGAGCTACAGCGTTTTGCAGACGGAATTGCGCCGCCGTTTTCCCGACAAGGTCATCATCGTCGCGACGATCGCCGCAGACTGGGGCGCGTCGTATCTTCCACCGCGCGAACTTTACGGCACCGGGATCTATCAGGAAACGATCGCTGTCGTCGCCGCCGGAAGTCTCGAACAGCTCGTCGAATCCATCGCCACACGCCTCTCATGAAGATCACCAAAATCGAAACGCTCGTCTGCCACGCCCGGATGCGGAACTGGGTGTTTGTCAAAGTCATCACCGATCAGCCGGGCCTCATTGGCTGGGGCGAGGCGACGCTGGAATGGCACACGCGCAGTGTCGTCGGCGCGGTCGAGGATATCGCGCAGCTCCTCGTGGGCGAAGATCCCACGCGGCCCGAGCACCTGTGGCAGATGATGTATCGCCAGCACTTCTGGCATGGGCACGGCATCGTGCGCGCGACGGCCATCGCGGGAATTGACCTCGCGCTGTGGGACATCGTCGGCAAGGTCGCAAACATGCCGCTCTCGAAAATTTTCGGCGGTCCGGTGCGCGACTACGTGCGGACGTATTGCCATCTCGGCGGCGGAAAGATGGAGGACTTTTACCAGACGCCCGCGGACAACGCGAAGCGCTTCGCCGACCTCGCGCTCGCCGCGGTCGCGGATGGATTTACCGCGTTCAAAAGCATGGCCGTGCCGAGCACGATGCCCATCGAGGGACAGAAACCCGTGCGCGCCGCCGAGGCCGCAGTCGCCGCGATGCGCGATGCCGTCGGGCCGGACATTGACATCATGGTGGACTGCCACGCGCGCCCTTCGCCCGCGATGGGGCTGAAGTTCGGCAAGGCTCTCGATCCTTACGGGCTCTACTTTTTCGAGGAGCCGTGCTGGCCCGAGTGCGTGGATGGACTCGCGAAGATCAACGCCGCCCTCACCACGCCCGTCGCCAGCGGTGAGCGCGTGACGAACATCGAAGCGTTCAAGGAAATGTTCGACAAGCGCGCCGTGGAAATCTGCCAGCTCGACATCACGCACTGCGGCGGACTCACCGCCGCGCGCCGTGTCGCCGCACTCGCGGAGGCCCATCGCATCGCACTCGCGCCGCACAATCCGCAGGGGCCCGTGAGCACTGCGGCCTCGCTGGAGTTCGGGTTTTCGCAGCCGAGCTACATCATCTGCGAGACCGTCCACAACGACGTGCCGTGGCGTGCGGACGTGGTGGAGGAAGGTTTCACTGTCGAGAAGGCGGGCCGGATCGTGCGACCAAACACGAAGCCCGGCCTCGGCATCACGATCAACGAGGCGGAGGTGAGAAAGCATCCGTTCCAGCAGGAGATCGTGCTGCGGGAATTCAGCCCGGATGGCGCGGTCACGGATTGGTAGCCGTCGTTGCCTTTTTACACGATGCGACCGACCCGTACCCGCTTCATCGCGCTCGCCGGACTGTGCATGGCGGCCTTGCTCGCCTACGTCACGCGCAATGCGCTCGGCGTCGCGGAGAGCACGGTGCGCGGGGATCTCGGCATCACGAAGGAGCAGTCGGGCTGGCTGATGAGCATGTTTTTCTGGCCGTACGCGCTGTGCCAGATTCCCGGCGCATGGGTCGGCCAGCGCATCGGTGCGCGGAGGGCGCTGCCGCTGTTCGGCGTGCTGTGGTCGCTCGCGTCGGCGGGGCTCGCGGCGGGGAATTACGTGATCATGCTCGTCATGCGCGCGTTCATGGGAGTGTCGCAGGCGGGGCTTGTGCCGCTCGGCATGGGCGTGATGGCGCGGTGGATCCCGCGCACCGAGCAGGGCACCGCATCCGGATCCTTTGCGGGCTTCATGTCGATCGGCGGCGTGATCGCCGCGCCGCTGACCGCATGGCTCATGGTGAAATGCGGCTGGCGCTGGGCGTTCGCGCTTTACGCCGTGCCGGGCATCGTGTGGGCGATTTGGTTTCGCGGATGGTTCCGCGATCGTCCTGCCGAGCACGCGGGTGTGAGCAAGGCGGAGCTTCAATTGATTCAGGCCGGCGCACCGGAGTCCGCGTCGTCCGCCGCCGGAGGCAAGGTGGTGCCGTGGGCGCAAATCCTCTCGAGCCCCGCGATGTTCTGGATCTGCGCGCAACAGTTCTTTCGCGCGGCGGGCTACATCTTTTTCAGCACATGGTTCGCCACGTATCTGCAGGAAGCGCGCGGCGTGAAGATCATCACCTCCGGTTTGCTGACGATGCTGCCCCTGCTTGCGGATGTCGTGGGCAGCCTGCTCGGCGGCGCGTTGTCGGACGTGGTCCTGCGCCGCACCGGCAGCGTGCGACTCGCGCGCAAGGGACTCTCCATCGTCGCGATGCTCGCATGCGCGCTGCTCACGTTCTCGGCCTACTTTTGCTCCGATGTGATGGTCATCGTGCTCATCATCAGCGCCGGCACCTTCTGCGCCGCGGTC
The DNA here is from genome assembly GCA_039922035.1 of Chthoniobacteraceae bacterium. GTDB lineage: Bacteria > Verrucomicrobiota > Verrucomicrobiia > Chthoniobacterales > Chthoniobacteraceae > SXWH01. The sequence goes on along the minus strand of JBDSAR010000304.1, from coordinate 83 downwards.
GGCAATCCCTGCTCATGCACCATCACAATGAACATGGGCGGCGAGCACGTCGCCACCGTGATGAGCATGATGAACATGAGCGG
>JBDSAR010000303.1:0-3024 GCA_039922035.1 Chthoniobacteraceae bacterium | reverse complement strand
CGGCAATTCGCCTTGGGCGGAACGGGCGGCCCGCCCGTCGCATCTGGCGGCTCGCCGGATGCAACTGCGCGTAGCGCAGCCCGGAATTGCGCGTTGTGGAAATGGGATTTCGCCGTGCGTTTCGCGTGAAGGCTCGCTTCGCGAGAATATTCCCGGCGATCCGCCGGGAACCACGGGCGGGCCGCCCGTTCCACCCGTGGGTGGCTTCGCCGCTCCGTAGTTGCCATGCCTCCCGTGTCCCAATCTCCCGCTTTCGCGTCATTGATTCGGGGTCGTGCTTCCGATTGAGTGGCGACCCCTTTTTCAACCCCAACCCAAAAACACCATGAAATCCTCCCACGCCGTCCGCATCCTCGCCCTCGCCGGCCTCGCCATTTTTAATCCGCACGGCGCGTCCGCCGATGTCCGTCTGCCCGCGATTTTTTCCGATCATGCGGTGATCCTGAGCGATGTCGCGGTGCCCGTGTGGGGCTGGGCGGATGCGGGGGAGAAAGTCGAGGTGTCGTTCGCCGGGCAGACGAAAGCCGCGACGCCCGGTGCCGATGGAAAATGGACGGTGAAGCTCGATGCGCTGAAGGCTGATGCGAAGCCGCAGGAGCTGACCGTGAAAGGCAAAAACACGGTCGCCGTGAAGGACGTGCTTGTCGGCGAAGTGTGGCTCGGCTCGGGGCAGTCGAACATGGCGATGACGGTGAATCGCGCGAAGGATTTCGAGAAAGAACAGGCCGCGTCGGACCTGCCGCAGGTGCGGATGTTCACGGTCATCTCGGGGGCGTCGGACAAGGCGGAGGAAGACTGCAAAGGCGTGTGGCTCGTGTGCGCGCCGGACAAGGTCGCGGTGTTTTCCGCGACGCTTTTTTTCTGCGGACGCGAGATTCACAAGACGCTCGGTGTCCCGGTGGGGATGATCAATTCGTCCGTCGGCGGCACGCCCATCGAATCGTGGATTGCACCCGAGGCGCAGCATGCGTCGCCGGAGCTGAAAGGATTCTTTGAGACGACGAAGCAAACGGAGGCGAAGTTCGACGCCGAGGCTGCGAAGGTGAAGTATGAGAAAGACCTCGCGAAGTGGAAGGAGGACGCAAAAGCCGCGAAGGCGGCGGGCAAGCCTGCGACGCGTGCGCCGCAGGATCCCGTGGCGCTCCGTGCGCGGAAGGGGAATGTCGGCGGACTTTTCAACGGCAAGATCGCGCCCCTCATCCCGTATGCGATCCGCGGCGCACTGTGGTATCAGGGCGAGGCGAACACCACCGACGCGAAGGCGCCATTTTACGAACACCAGCTTGCGCTGCTCGTCACGGATTGGCGCAAGCGCTGGGGCAATGAGTTCCCGTTCGCGTGGGTGCAGCTCCCGAATTTTACACGTCCCGGCGACGGCTGGCCGCTCGTGCGCGAGGCGATGCTGAAGACGCTGAAGCTGCCGAAGACCGGCATGGCGATCGCGATCGATATCGGCGAGCAGCGCAACATCCATCCGAAGAACAAGCAGGAGGTCGGGCGGCGGCTGTCGCTGTGGGCGCTCGGCACGGTGTATGGAAAAAAAGTCGCGAGCATCTCCGGCCCGCTGCCCGCGGGGCACGAGGTGAAGGGTGACAAGATCGTGCTGAAATTTTCGCACGCCGACGGCGGGCTGGCCGCGAAGGGCGGCGATCTGCGCGGCTTCATGGTCGCGGGTGAGGACAAGCAGTGGAAGCCGGCGGCCACGCACATCGTTGGCGACACGGTGGTCGTATGCAGCCCCGAAATCGCAAAGCCCGTCGCCGTGCGCTACGCATGGCAGGACTGGCCGGACTGCAATCTCGTCAACGGTGCGGGCTTGCCAGCGTCGCCGTTCCGCACGGATGATTGGAACTGAGTCGCGGCGTCAACGATGATGCCGGGCTTGCTTTGCTCGCATTTGCGTCTTTTATCAGACTCATGCAAACGATGACGCCCACAAAGGCCCGCGCGAACCTGTCCTCGCTCTTGCAGCAGGCGCTCGATGGGAAGGAGATCGGCATCGTGTGCAATGGCCGGATCGTGGCGCTCCGACCGGTCGAGGTCACGGCGACGGATTATGCGCGGATGGAATATGGCATCGCCGAAGACGAAGTTTCCAAAATCGCCACAGCCCTTCATGCCAAAGCGAAGAAAGCCCTCAAGACCGGGAAAGCCCGCACCTTCACCGGAGACATCGAGGACGCAATTAGAGGTTAAGCTCGATCCCGGCCTGCTGGCTGCCCTGCGCGGTTTTACTAAGCCGGATCGGAAAGAGATTGGCGACCTGATTGAGACGGTGCGTGAGTCCTTCGGCAATCCTCATGCGCATCGCGGAAGCGGCACCCGCGCCTTGGGGCGGGGCCTCTACGAATGCCGGCTTGGGCTTTCCATCCGCCTGATCTTTGCGGCGTATCATGGCCTGCTTTACTTCCACGTGATCGGCGACCATGACGACGTTCAACAATTCCTCAAAGCGCATCGTTGAAGCCAACAGCACTGCACATTTCTCCTCTATGAAACCCCTCCTGCTCCTCCTCGCCGCGCTCACATTTTCCGCCATCGCCATCGCGCAGGAGAAGCGCCGCCCGAATGTCATCGTCATCCTCGCCGACGATCTCGGCTTTGCGGATGTCGGCTTCAACGGCTGCAAGGACATCCCGACGCCGCACATTGATTCGCTCGCGCAGCATGGCGTGCGCTGCGTGAACGGCTACGTGTCGCATCCGTTCTGCAGCCCGACGCGCGCGGGCCTGCTCACGGGGCGCTACCAGCACCGCTTCGGCCACGAGAACAATCCCGCGTGGCTGCCGGACGATCCGGACATCGGCCTGCCGCTCGATCAAATCACGCTGCCGCAGGTTTTGCAGAAGGCCGGCTACGTCACCGGCGCGATTGGAAAATGGCACCTTGGCGCGGAACCGCGGTTTCATCCGAATGCGCGCGGCTTCACGGAATACTTCGGCTTCCTCGGCGGCGGGCACATTTACATCCCGGGCATGAAGAAGGGCGGCACCGAATACAGTGTGCCCGTGCTGCGCAATCGCG
>JBDSAR010000302.1:0-3368 GCA_039922035.1 Chthoniobacteraceae bacterium | reverse complement strand
GGGAATCTCAAACGGGATGCCGTCCTCACGCAGCCGCTGCTTCGCGCGCGTGAGGCGCTTCGCGATGTTCGCCTCCGTCGTGAGGAATGCCTTGCCGATTTCCAACGTGCTGAATCCGCAAAGCGTCTTCAGCGCGAGCGCGACCTGCGCCTCCTGCGCGAGATGCGGATGGCAGGAGACGAAAAGCAGCCGCAGCCGATCGTCGCGGATTTCGTCCTCGTCCATCTCTTCGCCCTCCGCCGCACCGCCTGCGGAATGCCCGATGGATGCAACGATGACATCCACTTTTCCAGCGAAGGACTGCTCCCGGCGGATGACGTCGAGCGCGAGATTCTTTGCCACCTGTGTGAGCCACGCAGAGGGATTTTTCGGCACACCGTAAAACGGCCACACGCGCAGCGCCCGCGCGAGCGCCTCCTGCACCACGTCCTCCGCGAGTTGCAAATGCGCGACGCCGAAATGCCCCGTGAGCGTCGCGACCAGGCGGCCCGCTTCCTCGCGGAAGAGACGCTCGGTGAGCTGCGATACCTCGGATGCCGGCGCACTCACGGGATCAGGATCCGAGTTCGACGAGCTTCATGCCGGAGCGCTCCATCCCCGCGCACTGCTTCATGATGGGGCGGACTTCCACGGTCGCATCGTAGTCGAGCAGCGGCCATTCGCCGGCGATGCTCATCGCCTCCTCGATGTCCGCCGCGAGCACCATCACATATCCGCCGACCGCCTCCTTCGCCTCGGCGTAAGGACCGTCCGCGACGCTGCGCTGCTGCGTGCCGGAAATCACCCGCCCATCGTCACCGAGCGGCTGGCCGGACTTGATGCTCCCCTTTTCCGACCAGCGCGAGAGCCATGCATTGAGCCGCTGCATTGCCTCGCGCATCGTGTCCTCAGTGAGACGCTTTTCGAGCTGCGTGTTGCGGAAGAGCAGCATGAATTCAGATTTGGCGGCGGGTGTGTCGGTCATAGCAGTGGCTGGTTGAGTTCGGTGCGCCACGAGGCCTGATCGGGGCTCGACTCGGGGCCTGTGAGGTAACGCTCGTAAAGGTCCTCGGCACGCGCGTGACCGTTCGCTTCGATCCATCCCATAAATTCACCCCACGCCTCTCCGAGTTCCTCATATTGGCCCTGGTAAAATGTGCGCGCCACCTTCATCGCCGGCCTTGTGCCCGGCTGCACCCGGCCCGCTGCGGCGATCGGTGCTGAGACGGGCACGCTGATTTCGAGGTCGAACGTTTCGGTCGGCCGCCGCCGATGGTGCGTGAACCACGGCCCGGTCGGCGTGATGCCTTGTGCTGCGATCGTGGACATGAGTTCGCCGATGCCGGGGCCCATGACATTCTTGATGTCGTCCCACGAAACGATGACGTGGATGAAAGCCGTGAGCTGCTCGCTGGTCTGGATGATTTGCGGTGGTTCGATCATGGGATTGCGTTGTTGAGTTCGAGATTCGCGTGTTCAGCCGCCAGCCATCGCACCGATGATCATAAATGGCTCTTTGCCTTCGATCACATCAGCAGGCAGCGGCGTGTCCGCTGATTCGAGCGAGAGGTCTTCCTTGCATGCATAAAAGCGGACGAAGGGGCGGCGCTGATGTGTGACGTGATCGCGTATCGTCCCGCGCAGCGCGGGATGCGCACTTTCCACCGCATCGAGGACGGAGCCGATGGTCACGGGCGCTTCCACGGCGAGAGTCACCTCGCCCTGCACCCGCGCGATGGTGCGCAGGTGAAACGGAAGCACGACGCGGATCATTTCAGCGTCTGCACTTCGACCGAATAGACGGCGGGAAGGTCGCGCACGATCGCACGCCAGGAGTCACCGGAATCCGACGAGACATACACCTGCCCGCCCGTGGTGCCAAAGTAGATCCCGCACGAGTCGAGCGAGTCCACGGCCATCGCGTCGCGCAGGACATTCACGTAGCAGTTCTCCTGCGGGAGGCCCTTCGTGAGCGGCTCCCATTCGTTGCCGCCGGTGCGACTGCGATAGACGCGCAGCTTTCCCTCCGGCGGGAAGTGCTCGGAGTCGCTCTTGATCGGGACGACGTAGATCGTCTCGGGCTCGTGCGCGTGGACATCAATCGGGAAGCCGAAATCCGTCGGGAGATTTCCGCTGACCTCGTACCACATGTCGCCCGCGTTGTCGGAGCGCATCACGTCCCAGTGCTTCTGCATGAAAAGCACGTCGGGGCGCGAGGGATGCATCGCGATGCGATGGACGCAGTGGCCGACGTCGGCGTCCGGATCGGGGATTTCGTACGCGGACTTCAGGCCGCGATTGATCGGCTTCCACGTCACACCGCCGTCATCGGTCCGGAACGCACCGGCCGCTGAGATTGCCGTGTAGATGCGCTGCGCATCCGTAGGATCGAGCACGATGGTGTGGAGGCACATGCCGCCCGCGCCGGGCTGCCAGAGACTGCCCTTTGCAGCGCGCAAGCCGGGAAGTTCGCGCCACGTCGCGCCGCCGTCGGTCGTCTTGAACATCGCCGCATCCTCCGCTCCGGCGAAAGCCACGTCTGGATCAGTGAGCGAAGGCTCGATGTGCCAGATGCGCTTGAACTCCCACGGATGCTGCGTGCCGTCGTACCATTTGTGCGTGGTGACTTCGCCTTCGTACACGAATTTGTTGCTCGCTCCCTTCGGAAATTCGCCGGGCTCCGGTGCCTTCTCGCCACCGGGGATGGACCATGATTTTCCGCCGTCGTCGGAACGCTGGATGATCTGCCCGAACCATCCGCTCGTCTGCGACGCGTAGATGCGGTTAGGGTCCACGGGCGAGCCCTTGAGGTGATACATTTCCCAGCCGGCAAAATGCGGGCCGCTGACCTCCCACTGCTCGCGCTTGCCATCGGCAGTGAGGATGAACGCACCTTTCTTGGTGCCGACGAGGACGCGAATGCTGCTCATGAAAATGGGTATGTTGAGTTAGTTTCGCAGTCCGGCGAAATTTTTGCGACCGACCCACAGCAGGTAGAGGGCGAGGAGCACGATCACGATGAGCATGGGATCGAAAAGCGTCGCGCCTTTCATGATGAACGTGTGGAACGCGAGAATGTTCACGAGGATGGGGCCGAGGATGAGAAGGCCAAAATTCCGCGTGCGCGGAATGGCGACGAGGATGCCGCCGATCAATTCAAGCACCTTCACGAAGGTCATGTAGCCCGTCGGCCCGAGTGCACCCATGAACATTGCGGCGGGCGTGCCGTCCGGGGGCGGCGGCATTTTCACGAGGTGAAACAGGACGACTACGGACGACATGATGAAGAGCAGGCCGAGCAGGATGCCGGCAACGGTGGGCAGGTGTTTCATAAGATGGCGCAGGTTTGATTGCGTGTGGTGCGTGCCTATTTTGCAGACGACGCGACG
>JBDSAR010000301.1:0-2428 GCA_039922035.1 Chthoniobacteraceae bacterium | reverse complement strand
GCGCCCGGCAGATAGACCTCGGTCCACGCGTGCAGATCCGTGAAGTCCACCTCCGTGCCGCTCGGACCGTCGAGGGACTTCTGGTCCGCCTTGAGCTGGATCAGATAGCCGCTGACAAAGCGCGCGGCCAAACCGAAGTGCCGCAGCAATCCCACGAGCAGCCACGCGGAATCACGGCACGAGCCGCTGAGATTCGTGAGCGTCTCCTCGGGCGACTGCACGCCGGGCTCGAGGCGAATGAGATACTTGATGTCAGACTGCAGCCGCTGATTGATCGCGACCATGAAATCAATCGTCCGCAATTCCTTCGCCGGAAATTTCGCGGCTTGTTTCTGAGTCTGCGCAGCAGTTCCTTCCACCGGGATTTGCCCGCCTTCCGTGTGGACATCCGTGCGATGCAGACCGGACGGCGCCGGCACATGCACCAGCGCTTCGGGATGCCCGAGGATGTCGCGCTTCAGCGCAGTGAAATACGACGAGAGCTTCGGCGTGAGCGCGCACGGCTCGAGGAACGGCGTGAGATCTTTTTTCGTCACCGCGTCGTAGGCGAACGGGAAATTGCTCGACGCCTCATCAATGAAAAAGTCGAACGGGTTCAGCACCGACATCTCCGCGATGAGTTCCACGTCCACGCAGAATTCCTTCATCTTGTCCGGAAACACGAGCCGCGCATTCCAGTTTGCGAAGGGATCCTGCTGCCAGTTGATGAAGTGCTCGCCGCCCGTGATCTTCTGCGAGTAGCTCAGGATTTTCGTGCGCGAATGCGGCGCAGGACGCAGCCGGACAACGTGCGGCCCGTGCGCGACCGGCCGGTCGTAGGTGTAATGCGTGCGGTGATGGAGTGCGACGTGGATGGCCATGAATTATTTCCCTAAATGCCCTGCCGCCGGGGGATCGGCCGTGCTGTGTTACTGCTGTTGCTGCATTTCCTGCTGAACGATGATCTCCTCTTCGAGATTGGTGAACGGCTGGAAAATGTATGCGTTAAAAAGTGCCCCGCCCACGTTGTTGAGCTTCACCTGCAGGAGGTCGAGGTAGTCGTGAAGGCCCATGTCGATCACCTCGTCCATGGTGCCGTATTCGAGATCCGCGAGGAGGCGACCGCTCAGTTTTTCCCCATCGTTGCTGAAGCGCCGCGGCGCGACACCGGAGATCTTCCGCAGCGCCTCGTCGAGCTTCTCGACGCAGAAGCGCACGCTGCGCGGAAAGTCGTCGCTGAAGAGCAGCAGTTCCGCGACCCACTCCGGGCGCACTTCCGCGCCGTACGCGGCCTTGTAGGCATCGATCGCACTGCACGATCGGAGCACTGCGCTGAGTTCGAGCGTGTCGCGCTGGCTGAGGGGGCGCGGGGTGTCCTTCACCGGAAAAATCGGATGCCGCACATCGAGGATGCGCGTGATCTTGTCTGCGCGTTCGATGAACTTGCCGACCTGCATGAAATACCAGCCCTCATTGTGGACGATGGTCGCGTAGATCGTGCCGATGAGCAGCAGGCTGGTGCTTCTGATCTGCGCGAAAAAATCCGCCGGGCTGCGACGCCACAGCTCGCGCGCATCATTGGAGCGAATCCACAAATAGAGACGGTTCAGCTCCAGCCAAAGCTCGGACGTGATCTGATCGCGGACCGTGCGTGCATTTTCGCGCGCCTGACTCACGGAGCTGAGGATCGAGTTTGAATTCTCGGGATCAAAGACGAGGAACTCCGTGACGCTCGGCCCCGTCGCCTTCGGGTAGCGGCTGAAGAATTTTTCCTCGTCGCCGGTGCTCTCGATGATCGGCATCCAGTGCTCGGCGAGGCTCTGGTCGTCGAGTTTTCGGAAATCGAGCAGGAGCTGCAGATTCACGTCCACGATGCGCGCGGTGTTATCGGCGCGCTCGATGTAGCGGCTCATCCAGTAGAGAGAGTTGGCGACGCGTGAGAGCATTTTGGATTTAGGATTTCAGATTTCGGATTTCACTCGTCGCCGTAGAGCACCCAGGTGTCTTTCGAGCCGCCGCCTTGCGATGAGTTCACGACGAGCGAGCCTTTCTTGAGCGCCACGCGCGTGAGACCGCCGGGAACGATGACCACTTTCTCGCCGTAGAGTGCGAACGGGCGCAAATCAATGTGGCGGCCCTCGAAGGTGCCGTCGGTCTGCCGGGTCGGATGCGTGCTCAGCGAAATCATCGGCTGCGCGATGTAGTTGCGCGGGTCGGCTTTGATGAGTTCGCGGAATTTTTCGATCTCCTCCGTCGTGGACTTCGGTCCCATCAGCATGCCGTAGCCGCCGGATTCGTTCGCGGCCTTCACGACGAGCTCGCCGAGGTGGTCCATGATGAATTTGAAGTCCGCCTCCTCGCTCGCGAGATACGTCGGCACGTTCGGCAGGATCGGCTCCTGGTCGAGGTAGTATTTGATCATCCGCGGGACGAAATAATAGATCACCTT
>JBDSAR010000300.1:0-4661 GCA_039922035.1 Chthoniobacteraceae bacterium | reverse complement strand
CTCACCCATCCGCCCTCGCCGGTCGCGGTGAGTTCGATGAGTTCCGCAAAATCCCCGCCGGTGCTCTCGCGGCTCTCGGTGACCTTGAGGCCGATCTGCTTCGCAAAATCCGGGGCATTCACTTCGTTCGCCTCGCCGCCGCTCGCGATGTGCAGAAAATTCTTCAAAATCGCGCGCGTGATCGGCGTGGTGTCGTGGTCGTTGATTTTCCCGGCAAAATTGATGTGCAGCGTGTCGCAGCGCTTCGCCGCGATCTGACGGATGAGCGTGCCAAGGCGCGCGCCGAGACGGATGTGCGGCCCGATGATCGCGAGCGTCTTCGCGTCCACGTTCGGCATGTTCACCGCGTTGCGGACTTCACCACTCATCAGCATCGCGCGAATCTGCTGAGCGACTTCGATGCCCACATTTTCCTGCGCCTCCGCCGTGCTCGCGCCGAGATGCGGCGTGAGGACGATATTCGAAAGTGAACGCAGCGGGAAATCCGCGGGCGGCGGCTCCACTTCATACACGTCCAGCGCCGCGGCGGCGACCTGCCTGCTCTTCAGCGCATCGTAGAGCGCCTTTTCATCAATGAGTCCGCCACGCGCGCAATTCACGATCCGCACGCCCTTCTTCGTCTTCGCGAGACGCTCGGCGTTCAGCATGTTCTTCGTCTCGTCCGTAAGCGGCATGTGCATCGTGATGTAGTCGGCCAGCGGCACGATCTCATCGAGACGCTCGACCAGTTCCACCTGCAACGAGCGTGCGCGGCTCGCTGAGAGATACGGGTCGTAGGCATACACGCGCATCCCGAACGCAATCGCGCGCCGCGCGATCTCCGTGCCGATGCGGCCCATGCCGAGAATGGCCAGTGTCTTGCCGTAAAGTTCGACGCCCTCGAAAGACTTGCGGTCCCACTTGCCGGCCTTCACCGACGCATCCGCCTGCGGGATGTTCCGCGAGATGGACATCATGAGGCTGAACGCGTGCTCCGCCGTGGAAATCGTGTTGCCCGCAGGCGTGTTCATCACCACCACGCCGCGCTTCGTCGCCGCCTCCACATCCACATTGTCCACACCGACGCCGGCGCGACCCACGACCTTCAGGTTTTTCGCCGCCTCAATGACCTTCGCGTTCACCTTCGTCTGCGAACGTACGACGAGGCCGTCGAATTCGCCGATGATTTTCAGAAGCTCGTCTTCCTTCAGGCCGACCTTCACGGTCACGTCGAGCAGACCGCCCTCCTGCAATTCCGCGATGCCGCGCTCGCTCACTGGATCGGCCACTAGGACTTTTGGTTTGTTCATTTGGATTTGTGGAAAATGGGCGCGCAGTCTGCGCACCTTCACGCCGCTGGCAAATCGAAAGTTGCCCCGCTTCCATCCCTGAGAGCTCAGTGCAATTCAGCGCGGCCTGCGAGATTGAGAACTGAGAACTGGGCACTGAGAACTTGCTTGGGTGCGGCGCTTTCTCGCAGTCTCCGTAGAATTCCCATGCAAATCGCACGACTCCAACTGCCCGACAGCTCCATCACCTTTGCCCGCAAACACGCCGATGGAAATTTCACACGTCTCACCGGCGGCCCCTACGGACCGTTCTCAGATACTGGAAAGACCGTAGCAGGCAAGCTGCTCGCACCCATCGTGCCGACTTCCATCCTGTGCATCGGGCTGAACTACCGGAAACATGCCGCGGAATCGAATTCGCCGGAGCCGAAATTTCCCGTGCTCTTCGTGAAGTCCACCGGTGCAGCGCAGGATCCTGAAGGCCCGATCTTCCTCCCACGCCGTCTGCGCAGCGACAAGGTGGACTACGAGGCGGAACTCGCCGTCGTCATCGGCAAGGCTGCCAAAAATGTGACCCGCGAAACGGCGCTCGACTACGTCCTCGGCTACACGTGCGCGAACGACGTGAGCGCTCGCGACTGGCAGAAGGACGGCGGCGGGGGGCAGTGGTGCCGCGGGAAATCCTTCGACACCTTCTGCCCGCTCGGCCCAGTGCTTGTGACGACCGACGAAATCCCCGACCCGCACACGCTCAAAATCGCCGCGCGCGTGAACGGCGAGACGCTGCAGGACTGGACGACCAGTGACATGATCTTCGACATCGCGACGATCATCGAATTCCTCAGCTCAAGCAACACGCTGCTGCCCGGCACCGTGATCCTCACTGGCACACCGCACGGCGTCGGCATGGCGCGCACCCCTCCCCGCTGGCTGCTCGCTGGCGATGTCGCCGAGATCGAGATCGAGAAAATCGGGATCCTGCGCAATCCTGTCGCCGAGGAACCAGCCGAGGAAGGCCGGTTCCGATTCGAGTAACCCCGGTCCAAAAAGACGGCCACCTGTTCTGCTAAGAACGACAAAGGCCGGATGCCATGAGGCGTCCGCCCTTTCTGATTTTTTGATTGGCTGGTTTTCCGGGCCCGCCGATCAGGCTTGCTTCAATCCCACTGCTCCGCAGGAAAACCCCGGAGAGACCTCTGCCAACGTGGCATGGGGCAGAGGACGACGGCTATTCCTCGTCCAAGACTGATCCTTGAAATCAGCAGCAGACGACACACGACGGACCTCGTCCGGCCCGGATTGCATTGTGACATTTCGGCTTCTCGAGCCACACGACAGCCATCCGTGACTTGGTAGCGTCTCGCAACCTCCGCACGGATTTTACCCGCGAGCCGCCAGTCTGTCACAGGCGCGTGAAAACTTCGCAACGCTTCGGAGGGCATCCCCTCCTCGCCGGGGCTCATTGAAGCCATCCCAAAAAGCCAAACCATGAAGCTCATCCAACAGTCTCTGTTGCACATCACAAAGCCAAGCAAGAGTGCCCGCTTTCTCAACACACCAGCCGGTCCCTTGCGGCCAGGTCTGTTGGTAAATCCAGCAAACCTCTCTCATCTGAGCCACAGTCGTTGCCGAGGGACTTCCATTACTTTCGTAGTCGCAGCCCTTTTGGGAGTGGGAGCCATCACCGTAAATGCTGGAAACATACCCTGGAGCAACAACGGCACGGGGAACCAGGCTGCCGGCGTGATCGAAGTGACATCAGCGCCCACCAGCGGCGGGGTCACCGGCGGAGATAGTTCCACGACGAGTGCTGGCACGCTCCTCTAGAATGGCGGAGGCAACGACAAGTTGAACAACGCGGCGACCTTCACGCTCAATGGCGGCACGTTCAACCTCGGCGGCACCTCCGAAGGTGCGGCTGGCACAACCGGCCTCGGGACACTCCTTCTCACGGCAAATTCAAAACTCGATTTTGGCACCGCGGGCGCATCAAACGTCGTCCAGTTTGGCGGAGTCGGCACGCACACAGTCAGCACTGCAATGAGCGTACTCAGCTCCGAAGAAAGTGCCGACCACCTCTTCTTTTCAGGGAGCGACCTCACGGCATATACAAATGCCTTCGCACAATCAGACGTCTCATTCAACGGCATGGGTGGCTACGCGGCAGTGCAATTTGGCGGGTATTTCGAGATCGCCCCCGTCCCAGAACCAGCGACCGTCTTTGGCGCACTCGGCATCATTGCGTTCGTCGGCTGGCGCGAACGACGCAGGTTCACGACACTCTTCCGAAAAACCATGGCGCGTTAGTCGCTCCCGAGCGATTCACCTCGCCGCGCTGAAGAATTTCTCCACCGTCGGCTCGCCACTCAGCCATCCGATCGACGCGAGGAACTTGTCCGCCTGCGTCAGCGTTGCGCGGAACATCGCATTGTCGCCGCGCCCGTAGTTGAAGAACCCGTGCTGTTGCCCCTCGAAGCCCGCGACCTCGCAGCGATTCCCCGCCTTCTTCATCGCCGCCGCAAAAACTTCCACGGTGGCAAACGGCACCGTCGTGTCCGCCTTCCCGTGAAACACAATCGTCGGCGGGACGCCCGCCTTCACATTATGCGTCGGTGAAATCGCCACCGGCTCCGCACCGAGTTTCTCCGCGGGAAGCCGCGCGCCGAATCCGCCAAAGTCATTCCCATCCACCGGCGCGAGCGTGAGGGCCGGATTGAAAAGCACCATCGCATCCGGCACCGAACTCACCGCCTTGTCCTCGCCCGCCTCATCGAGCCCCGGCAGCGTCCCCGTGCAGCCTGCGATATGCCCGCCTGCCGAACCGCCGCCCGCCGCGATGCGCTTCGGATCCACGCCGAGTTCCTTGGCATGAGCGCGCACGTAGCGGATCGCCGACTTCGCATCCGCCACACACTGCGCCGCCTTCACCTGATGCCGCGAAGCCACGCGATAGTCCGCCGTGATCGCCACCATCCCGCGCGACGCGAGATACCGGCACTGCTGCTCAAACTGGCCCGGCGACCCGCTCGTCCACCCGCCGCCAAAAAAGAATACAATCGCCGCCCGCGAGTCCGACGCCTTGTGCCCCTCGGGATTGAAAATATTCAGCGCGAGCTTCGTGTCACCGACGGTCTTGTAAGTCGCCACCTGCGCGCCCGAGAATACCGGTGGATACGCCAAGCCGCCCTTCCCTTTCTTCGCCGCCGGAGTCGCCGCAGTAGCCGGGGCCGGAGTTGACGCTGGAGCCGCCGGCTCGGCGGCCATCGCCGCGCCGAGCATCGAGAGGAGGAAAAGGAGGAACGTTTTCATCGTAGGTGGACATACACAGCGCCGCCGCCGCCGTTAGGGACATTCGCAAAAGTGGTGCGCCGCGCGTCCTCGCCAGCCACAGCG
>JBDSAR010000299.1:0-1612 GCA_039922035.1 Chthoniobacteraceae bacterium | reverse complement strand
CCGCGACATGAGGCGTGCTGATTCCCAATCCGCAATCGAAGGCGCATCTTCATGCGAGTCCGGAGCGTCGGCGCAGGCCCCATTCCCCGAGGAAGCAGGCGAGTGCAAAGAGAAACATGCCGCTCGTGTGCCAGAACGGTTCGGTGATCGTCTCGGTGACCGGCGCGCGGCGCTTCGGTAGATCGCGCGCGAATTTTTCCAGCCTATCCACCGCGATGACCTCGCCCCCGGTCTTGCGCGCGAGTTGCTCCATGAGCGCGCGGTTCGGCGCGAGGAGCCGGAACTCGTCCGCATCGAGATTCATGCTCCATCCGGTCTCCGCTTTCCCAGCAGTCGCGCCGCTTTCGTTTAGCACCATCGCCTCCACGCGGTAGCCGCCGCTCTCGCGCGGCGTGTAGCTCGCAAGGTAAAGCCCCGCGTCCTTCGGCGAAGGCTCCGCTGGAATGCTCAGCTCCGCATCCGGCCCCTTCGCCCCGGCGCGCTGCACCTTCACCGTGACGCGTGCATTTTCGATCGGCTCAAACTTCGCGTCGCGCGCCCGCACTTCGATCCGCACGCTCTGCGCATCCTGTTCCGCGCGCACCTCGACCGGTGCCGGAACATCCGCGACCAGCCATCGCACCATCTGCCGCCAAGCGCGCCCAAGATCCTTTTGCCGCACCTCATCGCCGAGCCCGCCATGCCACAGGTCGCCGATGAGCATCGCCGCCGTGCGCCCGCGCCCGAAGCGCTGCGTGACCAGCGCGGGCAGCTCGCGCTTACCGTCATTCACCGTCGCAATCACCGTCGCCGCGGGCTTCGCCGTACCGACGTGGTTCAGCACTCCGAAGGCTGGCAGTTCCGCCAGCCGCTTGCGCTCATCCTGCTCGTTCGTGCGCAGCCGCGCCCACGGCTGCAGCCAGCCCTCGCGCGTGAGCGACAGCTTCACCTCGCCCGGCTCCGCGCTGGTCCGCGCCTCGAGATACACCGGCAGCATTTCGCCGATGGCCGTGCGAGCGTAGTTCCCGTCGCCGAACGACTCCGCGCCGCCAAGCATCAGAAAGCCGCCGCCGCGCTCGCTCACGAACCGCTGCAGCAGCGACATCTGCGCCGTGCTGAAAAACTCCGCCTCCGCGTCATCCACAATCACTGCGCGGTAGCGGAACAGCTCCTCCGCCGTTTTCGGAAACCCGCCGCTGAGTTCAGTCGCATCCTCGGTACCGAGCCGGATGAACACCGGTTGGTCATACCGCTCGATCTCCTCCTTCGACTGGTTCCCAAATCCGCGGAACAGCGGATTGCTCGACTCCCCCGCCCGCCCGCGGAACTCAAACTTCGGCTCGCGCTTCGCGATGCGGATGAGCGCGACGAGTTGCGTCTGCTCCTCGCCCTCCATCGCGCGGCGCAGGAACTTGTATTCCCAATTCGGTCGCCCGCTCACGTAGAGCACACGATACGGCCCGCTGCCGCGATCCACCGTCACGACCGTCTCATTGTTCGCCATCGTCATCTCCGGAGTCCCCGCGGTCTTCGCGCCGACCACGAGCCGATAAAATGTGACGCCACTTTTCTCCGGTCGCAGTTGGAAGCGGAAGATCACCTTCGACGCATCGCGCGGCACTTTGATTTTTTC
>JBDSAR010000298.1:0-12799 GCA_039922035.1 Chthoniobacteraceae bacterium | reverse complement strand
CGCACTGGCCGATGCGACTGCGCGAGTCGGGCTACGAGACGGCCTACATGGGCAAGTGGCACATGGGTGAGGAAAATGATTCGCCGCGCGCGGGCTTCGACTTTTTCGCGACGCACAAGGGACAGGGAAAATATTTCGACACGGAGTGGAATGTGAACGGCGCGGGCTCGAAAAAGATCGAGGGCTACTACACGACGGTCGTGACGGACATGGCGCTCGACTGGCTGAAGCGCGATCACTCCGGCAAACCGTGGGCGCTGTGCGTGGGGCACAAGGCGCCGCACAGCTTTTACACGCCGGAGGAAAAATACGCGCACACCTTCGACGACGTGCGCGTGAAGTATCCGGACACCGCATTTCACCTCGACGACAAGCCCGCGTGGATGAAGGAGCGGCTCTACACCTGGCATGGGATCTACGGCCCGCTGTTCGAGTGGCGGAAGAAATTCCCCGATGACCGGCCCGAGGCGGTGAAGGATTTTGAGAACATGGTGCACGGCTATTGGGGCACGATTCTCAGCGTGGATGACAGCATCGGGCGGATGTTCAAATTCCTCGAAGAGACCAAGCAGCTCGACAACACGATCCTCGTCTTCATGGGCGACAACGGTCTGCTCGAAGGCGAACACGGCATGGTGGACAAGCGCACCGCGCACGAAGCCAGCCTGCGCATCCCGCTGCTCGTGCGGTTTCCCGGATTGGCGCGCGGGAAAGTGATCGCGCAGCAGGCGCTGACGATTGATGTCGCGCCGAGCGTGCTCGAACTCTGCGGCGCGAAGCCGCTCGATGGCATCCACGGCAAGTCATGGGTGAAGCTCGTGCGCGAGGGTGACGGCCTGTGGCGCAAGGCGTGGTTTTACGAATACAATTACGAGAAGCAGTTCCCCTACACACCGAACGTGCGTGCCGTCCGCGACGACGACTGGAAATACATCCACTACCCGCACGGCGACGGCTCGCCGGACAGGCACATGGCCGAGCTTTACGACATGAAGCGCGACCCGGACGAGCGCCACAACCTCATCGCCGATCCCGCGCGGGCGGCGACGATCATGGCGCTGAAAACCACGCTCACCGCACTGATGCAACAGACCGGACTCACGAAGGACAACGACAGGATGCCGCTGGATGAGGGCATCAAGAAGGAGCTGCCGGATGCGAAGATTCGCTGAGCGCATAATGTGGCGCCGACGAGTCGTCGGCCCGACATTGGCCCTCGTTCGGTGGGCAGGCATTGAATGAAAATGCCCGGCATTCGTCAGATGCCGGTTATGAATACCCCGCTCAGACTCCTCGCGTTTGCCTGCATTTTCATCACATCGCTCGCCTTCGCCGAAGAACCGCCGCCACTCGGGCGCATCGAGGCGAAACAAATCCTCGAACACATGGAATTGCGCGACATCAACATCCTGGCGATCCGACAGGGCGTGGATGAAAAGGGAACCGTCGCTCCCATCTACGCGACCATCGTGGGATTCGCGTCCCGGAAAACGAAGGATCAGACGCTCTGCCAGACGGTGCAATTCGACCGTGAACTCGGCTGGCACCTCCTCGAAGTCGGGGAGAAGCTTGCGCGCATGTGGAACAAGGCAGGCTATTGGGAGAGCAAGCCCTGGGGCACTTGGACGCGGATCGGATCAAAGTGAGCGAAGCGAGGTGCCGGACGAGATCGGCGGATCAAAGTCAGCCCGCCTCCTTCCGTCAGTGGCTACGGGTCAGCGTGAGCGATCGGTGTAGCCGGGCTTCGCGGGTCGGTGCGGCGGGTTCTTTGCGAGCTGATCGACGATTTCCTTGATGCCGCGTTCGAGCTGCGGGTCGGTGCCTTTCGCGATGGCTGCAGGATCGTCGAGCACCTCGATGTCGGGTTTCACGCCAGTGCCCTCGATGATCCATTTGCCGTTCGTGTCATAGATCGCAAACGTCGGCACCGTGACGTGCCCGCCGTCGGTGAGCTGGGGGCTGCCGGTCATGCCGATCAGCCCGCCCCAGGTGCGGGTGCCGATCACCGGGCCGAGCTTTTTCTGCTGGAAGAGGAACGGGAAGCAGTCGCCGCCGGAGCCGCTCCAGCCGTTCGCGAGCATGACCTTCGGGCCATCGGTGCTGACCATCGGAGATGACCAGTCGCGGCCGTCGCGCACGGCGTAGTAGTTTGTGGTCGGGCGGTTCAGCACCTCGATGAAACGGTCCGGGATGTGGCCGCCGGAGTTCCACCGCTCATCAATGATCAGCGCGTCCTTCTGCGTCTGTCCGCGCCACTGGCGGAACAGCTCGGTCTGCCCCTCGTCGCCGGTATTCTTCACGTAGATATACCCGCAGCGTCCGCCAGTCGCGGCCTCGACGCGCAGGCGGTTCTGGTTGATCCACGCAGCCTGCCGCAGTGCGGATTCGCTGCCGAGCGTGTGCAGGATCACTTCGCGCGCGCCTTCGAGCACGGGCTTGTCGTTCACGGTCAGGACGACGGTCTTTTCCGCAAGACCGCTGAACACCGCGGCAGGCTCGACTTTCGTGTCGAGTTTGCGGCCATTCACCGCGAGGAGAAAGTCGCCTTCCTTCACCGGCACGCCCGGCCCCCGCAGCGGCGAACGCACGCCGGTGTCCCACGGAGCGACATCGAAGATGCGCTTGATGCGATACGCGCCCTGCTCGAGCGAATAGTCGCAGCCGAGGTAGCCGGTGCGGCGCTTCGGGGTCTCCGGGATGTCACCGCCGCTGCGGTACGTGTGCGAGCTGTTCAGTTCGCCGAGCAGTTCGCCGAGGACGTAGTTCACATCGTGGCGCGTCGCGCAGCCCGACAGCATGCTGTGGTAGCGTTCCCGCATTTCCTGCCATTTCACGAGGTGCAGATACGGGTCGTAGAAAAAGTCGCGCTCGATGCGCCACGCGTCGTCGAACAACTGATGCCACTCCGCCACGGGATCCACGGTTGTCTCGATCGAATTGGTCGGCAGCGGGCGATCCGCTTTCGCGCCCTCGGCGGCTGGAGTGACAAACCAGCTCCCGCCTTTCGCCACAAGCAGCTTGTGCCCGTCTGCGCTCACCTCGTAGCCACCGATATCGTCGAGCACCATGCGCTCGGCGCGCGCGTCCACGTCGTAGTAGCTCAACGGCGAAGTGCGGTTGTTCGAACCCGCACGCGGCGGCCAGCGGAAGAGGACTTTTCCAGGCAGTGCGCTGAGCTGATCGATGCGCCCGCTGCCCACCGGCAGCACGATCGCGCGATCCTCGAAGCCATCGAGATCGATCTTCACATCCGTCGGCCGCTGCGGCTGCGCGGTGCCGGCCATCATCTTCACCGGACCGTTCTTCGTCTGGACGATCGTGGTGCGATTCGGCGGCTGTGGGATCGGCTTCGAGTCATCGGGCTTCAGTTCACCCTTCTTGGAATCCTCCGGCTTCTTCGCAGGGTCGGTGCTCTTCGGCGCTTCGTTCGGCGTCTCCTTTTTCGCCTCGTCCTTCTTCATCGGCTCCTCGTCGTTCTTCGGCGCGAGCGGCGAAGACATGTCCTTGCGCAGCGGCACACAGATGATCGTGTGGCTGTTCAGGTAGGCCCAAGTGTTGTCGAACTCGCTGCGATGCTGCGTGAAGTTCCGCTTGCTGCGGTAGTAGAGGTAGTTCCCGTTCGGATCGAAGACCGGCATGTCGTCGTCGTAAAATGCACTCGTGACCGGGCGACGCTTCCGCTCCTTCGTGTCATAGATCACGATTCCCTGCTGGCGGTTCTCCGTGTCGCCCGCATACGCGAGCCAGCGGCTGTCGGGGCTCCAACTGAACGAGAAATTCTCCAGTTCGCCGTGGTACAGCCACATCTCCTTGTCAATCGCCACCGTCTGCTTCGTCTCGATATCCGTCAGCCAAATCCGCATCGCGGAATCCGTGAAGACGATCTTCTTGCTGTCGGGCGACCAGTGCGGCGAATAACGCCAGCCCGCGCCGAGCGTCGTGATTTGCTGCTCATCGCCCGCGCCGTCCGCACTGCGCAACGTCAGTTCATACTCGCCGCTGCGGTCGCTGAAATAGGCGATCCGCTTTCCATCCGGCGACCACGCGGGATACCGCTCGGCGATGCCGGGCGTCTCGGTGAAATTCCGGATCACCCCATTCTCCGCGGGCACGGAAAAAATCTCGCCGCGCGACTCGAACAGCACGCGCTTGCCCGTCGGCGAAATCGTGCCGTTGCGCACGAGCCCGCCGACATTCTGCACGCGCGGACGCAGCGTCGCCTTGTCCGTGATGACCTCGATTTTCACCTGCCGCGCCTGCTCCGTCGCGAGGTCGAGGAGGAAAAGCGCCCCGCCATTTTCAAACACGATTTCCTTCGGCCCGATGGAGGGATAGCGCACGTCGTAGCCCGTGAAATTCGTCACCTGCCGCAGCTTCTTCTCACCGACTTCATAGCACCACAGATTCGCGCGCTTCTTCTCGCCGCGGTCGGAGAGGAAATAGACGCGGCCATTGCCGGCCCACATTGGTTGCGAATCGCAAGCATCATCGAGCGTGATGTTTTCCGCCGTGCCCGTATCGAGATGAAAGAGCCACACGTCCGGCGCCATGCCGCCGCGGTAGCGCTTCCACGAAGCACGATCGGTGTCCGTCATCGTGTAGGCAAACGTCTTTCCATCCGGCGAGATCGCGCCGAATTCGCCGTACGGGATCGGCAGCTTCTCCGGCAGCCCGGCCTGCGCATTCACTTTGAAGAACTGCCCCGCGCGATCGGTAAAGCTTTCGCGCTTCGATCCAAAAACGATGCTCTTCCCATCCGGCCACCAGCACACCATGCGATCGCCCGCGCCATGGAAAGTCACGCGCCGCGGCTCACCGCCGCTCACGGGCATCACGTAGATGGAATCCGCGCCGTCGTAATTTGCCGTGAACGCGATCTCGCGACCGTCGGGCGAAAAGCGCGGGAACATTTCCTCGCCCGCCGGTGAACTGAGCCGGATCGCCGTGCCGCCTTCCTTCGGCGCGACCCATATGTCTCCCGCGTACACGAATGCGATCTGCTTTTCCGAGACCGCCGGCATCCGCATGAGGCGTGCATCGAGACTGTCCTCAGCCACTGCGCGAAACACGAATACGGCGAGGAACACCAAAAAGGCGGGGAGCTTCATGGAACGGGAGCAAACACGCGAGCCCGGCATGCGGCAACGTGCAAAATGACAGCGCGGCGAGGGCAATGTTGAGCCGACGACCCGTCGGCTCAGGCGAGAAGAGCAGCGCAGGCGGCCGATTTCAACAGACTCACGACTTTGCGAAACAGCCGTGGGCTTTGAGCAACCACGAGGCACGCGCCTGCGCCGGCGGGTCGTCGGCTCAACATTTACACCGTCAGCCGCCGCGCGCGCGCGGCGATGGGCCACGTTTCCGTGACACGTCCGCTCTCGACGATGAGCGCCTCCGCGTGCAGCGCGACGGTCGGGCAGATGTGGCGCGGGATGCCGTGCAGCACATCGCCGATGGCGAATTCCCCCGAGCGCGGCGTCTCGATCACGAGGTGCTCCTCGCTCTGCATCACAGCGACGGCATCGGGCAGTTCCATGAAACGCACGCGCGGATGCGGATTTTCCGCGGCAACGGCCTTGTGGCCGAGATCGAGGCAGAGGCGATCCGGCGCAGGCTTGCTGACGACGCGCACGAGCAACACGGCGGCGTGCTGAAATGGCATGTCGGCAAATTTGTCGCCGTAGCCGAAGTCCCACAGCACCGTCGTGCCGGGAGAGCATTCGCGATCCGTGTGCGAGGCGTGGATGGGAAATGTCGGCGTGCCGCCCGCGACGAGCACCGGCACGGGCAGGCCCATGCCTTCGAGTCTCGCACGCAGCGCGAGCACGGGCGCGAATGCCTCCTCGCAGATCGCGCGACGTTCGGCGGGCGCGGCTTCGTGAATGTGACCGTCATACGCGTGCAGTCCCGCGGCGCGGAGCGCGGGCGACTGTGAGATCAGCCGGTAAAGTTCCACCGCACGGTCGCCAGGCGTGATGCCGGTGCGGTGCATCCCGCAATCGAGGTCCATGAACACGCCGAGCTTCACACCCGCGGCGAGGGCGGCGGCGCTGAGCGCGCGGACGGCCGATGGATCATCGGCCACGACGCTGAAGGCCGTCTTTGGAAACTTGCGCCCGAGTTCGCACAGTCGCGTGATGTTCGGCCCGGCCTGGGGGAATGCGAGCAGCACATCCGGCGCGCCGACTGCGGCGCACATTTCCGTCTCGGCGATCGTCGAGGCTTTGAATTTTGTGATGCCGAGTTCGATCTGCCGCGTGACCAGTTGGCCGAGCTTGTGCGTCTTCACGTGCGGACGCAGGCGCGAGGGGCTGCCGGCGATCTGGATCATCAGCCGCAGGTTGTGCTCGATGCGATCACGGAAAAGGAGGAGTGCCGGCGAGGGGATCGCGGCTTCATCTTGGAGGTGGAACCAGTCATTCATCGCGCGAGAAAGGCGGACGCGTGGCGCAGTGTCACTTCAATTTCCGACTGCGGAAAAGTCGCGGCATCAGCATGTGCGATCCGAAGTGTGGCCGAATGCACGAAGGAAAATGGGGCCGCGCGCCTCCAGTGTGCCTCGTCTGGCATCCTGCCGGACGCAGGGCGAAGGCGGCAGGTGCTTTTGCTCGCGGTCATGCGGGCGCGAGTCCGGACTGCGGCAAACCTTCCGGCAAGGATGCCAAAAAGGGCACCCTGGAGGCGTGCGCTCCCATTTTCCTTCGAGCTGCGTGCGATGTTCGGAAATCGGATGTCTGCATGGACAGGAACGAGGTTCGGAATCGGTAACGGCCGTCAGTTAACAATGCCGTCACCGCGCCACGTCTAAGCTGGCACCTCCGGCCCGCTCTAATATGTTCTCGCCTCTTTTTCAAAATGATCCGTCCGCTCTCATTTTCCATCGCCGCGCTGCTGGCAGCCGCCGGCCCCGCCTTTTCCGCCCCTCCGACTGCACCCGCAGCCGCGCCCGCGGCACCTGCTGCGCATGGCGACGGAAAAGCCGAGGCAGGCGCGAAGGATGGCGCGAACGCGATCAAGTCGTTCAAATATGATGCGGGGCTCAAGGCCGAGCTGTGGGCGAGCGAGCCATTGCTCTCGAATCCGGTGTCCTTTTCGACGGACGATCGCGGGCGCTGGTTCATCGCGGAGAGCTACCGTCAAGAGGGGCGCAACGTGAACGGCAAGCCAGTCGCCGGCGGCGTGGTGGACAATCGCGGCCACATGAACTGGCTCGATGCCGACATCGCGTCGCGCACGACGGATGAGCGGCTGGCGATGATGCACAAATTTTTTCCCGAACCAAAGGTCTTCACCGAGACGTTCGAGAAATACGAGGAGCGCGTCGTGGTCGTGGAGGACACGAAGGGCACGGGGCACGCGGACAAGACGACCATTTTCGCCGATGGCTTCCGCGATGCGCTCGATGGCACGGGTGCTGGAATTTTAGCACGAGGCAACGAGGTGTGGTGGACGTGCATCCCGAATCTCTGGCACTTCACCGACTCGAACGGCGACGGCAAGGCTGACGCGAAGGAAAAGCTGCTCTCGGGCTTCGGCGTGAAGTTTGCCTTCCGCGGGCATGACATGCACGGGCTGCGCTTCGGGCCGGACGGCAAGCTGTACTGGAGCATCGGCGACCGCGGGCTGAACGTGAAGAGCAAGGAGGGCAAGCAGTTTGAAGTGACGGACACCGGCGCGATCCTGCGCTGCAATCCGGACGGCACGGACTTTGAGGTCTTCGCGACGGGCGTGCGCAATCCGCAGGAGCTGGTGTTCGACGAACTCGGGAATCTTTTCACCGGCGACAATAATTCGGACAGCGGCGACAAGGCGCGCTTCGCACAGCTCGTCGAGGGTGGCGACAGCGGATGGCGCATGACTTTCCAATATCTCGACGACCGCGGGCCGTGGAACCGCGAGCTGCTGTGGGACGACAAAGAGGGGCGGAAGGCGCGCTACATCGTGCCGCCGATCGCGAATATCAGCAACGGCCCGAGCGGCCTCACGATCAATCCCGGCACCGGTCTCTCGAAAAAATATGCGGGACGCTTTTACCTCAGCGATTTCCGTGGCGGCGCAAGTGCGAGCGTGGTCCACGAGGTTGCGCTGGAGCCGGCTGGTGCATTTTTCAAGCTGAAGGAGCGGCGTGATTTCGTGAAGGGCATCCTCACGACGGACGTGGAATTTGGCACCGACGGATCGCTCTACGTGCTCGACTGGGTCGAGGGCTGGAGTGGCGTGGACAAGGGTCGCATTTTCAAATTCACCGATCCCGCCGCGGACACCGCGAAGCAGGCCGAGGTAAAGAAGCTGCTCGCCGAGGGAATGGTCGCGCGACCCGCGGCGGAACTCGAGAAGCTGCTCGCGCACGACGACCAGCGCATCCGCCAGGGCGCGCAATTCCAGCTCGCCGCAAAGAGTGATGTGGACACGCTGACCCGAGCGGCAAAATCCGGAGCCAACACAATCGCGCGCGTGCATGGCGTGTGGGGTCTCGGGCAGCTCGCGAAGAAACAGCCGCAGGTGCTCACCACGGTCGCGGCCTTGCTCGATGACAAGGATGGTGAAGTGCGTGCGCAGGCCGCGCGCGTGCTCGGCGATCACAGCTTCAAGGGCGCGTATGACAAACTCATCGCGCTGCTGAAAGACGGGCATCCGCGCGCGCGTTTCTACTCGGGCATCGCGCTCGGGAAGGCAGGCTACAAGCCCGCAGTGGATCCGCTTTTTGCGATGGTCGCGGAAAATGCGGACAAGGATCCAATCCTCCGGCACGCGGGGATCATGGGCCTCGCGGGTTGCGCGGATGCGGCGGCGCTGTTGACGCGCACGACTCACCCGAGCACGGCAGTTCGCGGCGCAGCAGTGGTCGCGTTGCGCAGGCTGAAGAGCCCGCTGGTGGCGGCATTTTTGAAGGACGCGGATCAGTCTGTCGTCCTGGAAGCGGCCCGTGCGATCCACGACGTGCCGATCCCCGAGGCGATGCCCGCACTCGCGTCGCTGCTCGGCGACAGGAAAATCTCGGACCGCAACATTCTGCTCCGCATCGTGAATGCGCACTACCGGCTCGGCGCGCCGGCGAATGCAAAGGCGCTCGCGACGTTTGCCGCGGACAAGGCGGCAAATGAGATCGGCCGCAAGGAGTCGCTCGTCGCGCTCGCCGCATGGGCAAACCCGAATCCGAAGGATCGCCTGCTTTACCTCTGGCGTCCGCTCCCGCAGCGCTCAAATGCGGATGCGACGGCGGCGCTCACTCCATCCATCGCGGGAATTCTCGCGAATGCTCCGGGCAGCGTGCAGGAAACTGCCGCCGTTGCCGCGGCGAAACTCAGCCTGCATGGCGGCGGCGATGCGCTGCTCGCACTCGTGGCCAATGACAAGGCGGGGAAGGCGGCACGCACGGAGGCGCTGCGCACACTCGCCTCGCTGAAGGATTCGCGCCTCGCCCAGGCAGCGAAGGAAGCCCTCACGGATCGCGATCCAAAATTGCGCGCCGAGGGACTCAAGGCGCTCGTCGCATCGGACCCGGTCGCGGCACTCTCCACGGTCAGTGACGTCCTCTCCTCCAATGCACCGGCGACGGAAAAGCAGGGTGCGGTCGCCGCACTCGCGGAGAGCCGCACGCCCGAGGCGGAAAAACTTCTCGCAGGGCTGATGGACAATCTCATCGCCGGCAAGCTCGCGCCCGAAGTGCAGCTCGATGTCTTCGACGCAGCAAAAAAACGCCCCGGACTTTCGGCCCGCATCAAGCAGTGGACGGCGACGCTGCCGAAAGACGATCCGCTCGCAAATTACCGCCTCTCCATCGCAGGCGGCGACCCCGATCGCGGAAAAAAAATCTTCCGCGAACACCCGATCGCGCAGTGCTTCAAGTGCCACAAGTGCGAGGGCGGAGACAGTCTCGTGGGACCGGACCTCACGAAGATCGGTGCGAGCAAGGATCGCGAATACATCCTCGAGAGCATCGTTTTTCCGAACCAGCGGATCGCCGAGGGATTCCAGATCGTGGTGCTCGAACTGACGGATGGGATGACGGTCGTCGGCCGTCTGCTGCGCGAGACAAAGGACAATCTTCAGGTGGAAACCGTGGACGGCACCGGCAAGCCGCTGACGGTCACGGTCCCCGTGAAGAATGTGAAGGGCCGGACCAGCGCACCGTCGCCGATGCCGGAAATCATCCGTGATCAACTCAGCCGCACAGAACTCCGAGATGTCCTCGAATACCTCGCCACTCGAAAATAGCCGCCGCACTCGCGCGACCCTCGCGCTGCTGGCCACACTCGCACTTTTCCTGCCCGCGCTGCGCGCGGCGGAACCGGCGACCGCGCCGCGAACCAACCGAATGCTCGCGGATTATTTCGCACGCGAGGTCGCGGCCATCGAGAGTCATCCACTCGCCGAGCCCACTTCGCCGGAGCAGTGGGAGGCGACGCGCACGGGGATGAAGCGGCAGCTCGCGGAAATGCTCGGCCTCGACCCAATGCCCCAGCGCACGCCGTTGCAAGTCGAGAAGACCGGCGAGGTGAAGGGCGACGGATTCGTCGTGGAAAACATCCACTACCAGTCACTGCCCGGACTGTACGTGACGGCGAATCTTTACCGTCCCGAGAAGGCAGAAGGAAAACTGCCCGCGATCCTCTACGTGTGCGGACATGCCAACATGGTGAAGGACGGCGTGAGCCTCGGCAACAAGACGGGCTATCAGCATCACGGCGAGTGGTTCGCGCGACACGGGTATGTGTGCCTCACCATCGACACGGTGCAACTAGGCGAGATCCGCGGCGAGCATCACGGCACGTATGCAAAGGGACGCTGGTGGTGGTTTTCGCGCGGTTACACGCCCGCGGGCGTGGAGGCGTGGGACGGCATCCGCGGGATTGATTATCTCGTGTCACGCGCGGATGTGGACCCGGAGCGCATCGGCGTGACGGGCCGCAGCGGCGGCGGCGCGTATTCATGGTGGATCGCGGCACTCGACGAGCGCGTGAAAGTCGCGGCACCCACCGCAGGCATCACGACACTGCACAATCACGTGATTGACGGCGCGGTCGAGGGACACTGCGACTGCATGTTCATGGTGAATACGTATCGCTGGGACTACGACAAGGTCGCCGCGCTCGTCGCACCGCGCGCGCTGCTGATTTGCAACACGGACAAGGATACCATTTTCCCGCTCGATGGCGTCGTCTCGATCTACAACAGCACGCGACGCATCTACCGAGCGCTCGGCGCGGAGGCGAAAATCGGCCTGCAAATCGCGGAGGGGCCGCACAAGGACACGCAACCGCTGAACGAGGGCGCGTTCCACTGGTTCGAGCGCTGGCTGAAAAATGCGGACCCGATGGCCGTGCTCGACGAGGGCGCAACAAAGCGCCTCGAACCGGCACAGCTCCGCGTTTTTTCCGAGCTGCCGAAGGACGAGAAGAACACAACGATAGACACCGAATTCGTCCCAGCCGCGCAGCCTCCCAAAGTGCCCGCGGACGCGAAGGCGTGGACGAAACTCCGCGACGGATGGATGACTTCGCTGCGCGAGAAATGTTTCGCCGGCTGGCCCGCCACAGCACCGGGCGTCGAACTGCGCGACGCCGGTACGGCCGAGCAAGACGGCGTCGTGCTGCATGCGTGGGATTTCACTTCGCAGGCACCGTGGAAGCTGCGGCTGTACATCGCGCACAACGCCACGGCAAAGCCCGAGGAACTCGAACTTGTCGCGCTCAATATCCTCGACGAGGAGGCATGGCAGGATTTCCGCCACATGATGGCCGGAAATTTCCCGAAGCTGTTTGCGCCCGCGGATCGGGTCGGGGCGGATGGACACGGTTTTGCCGATGAGAAAAAGATGTTCGACGGATCAAAGTGGGCGATGGCCTACGTGTGCCCGCGAGGCATCGGGCCTGTCGCGTGGACCGGATCGGAGAAGCAGCGGACTCAGCAGTTGCGCCGATTTTATCTCCTCGGCCAGACGCTCGACTCGATGCAGGTCTGGGACATCCGCCGCGCGATCACAGCGCTGCGCGCGACGCCGTATGCCAAGGTGCCGCTGTGGCTCCAATCGCAGCACACGATGGCGGGGAACACGCTCTATGCTTCGCTCTTCGAGGAGGGCATCGCGCGGCTGGACCTGCACCGCCTGCCCCCGTCGCATGAGGCGGGGCCGACGTATCTGAACGTGCTCAAGTTCCTCGACATCCCGCAGGCTGCGGCCATCGCGGCGGAGCGCTCGCGATTGCGCATTTACACGCCGGACAAATCGGCGTGGTCCTTCCCCGCGCAGGTTGCGGAAAAGCTCGGCTGGAAAAAGGCGTTCGAGCTGCGTGAGCCGCTCGCGCCGACGCAGTAGCGCGCGGGCTGGGCAATCAGTGCTTTGCTCGGCGGCGGTTTTGCGGCAACGGAAGGCGCATGACCCGCCGACTGCTTCTCCTCCTGCTGCCGATCTTCATTTTCACCGCGTGCGAAAAATCCGGCCCGAAGCCGCTGCGCGTGGGCATGGACATGAGCTACCCGCCCTTCGAAATGCGCGACACACAGGGGCAGCCAGCAGGCCTGAGCGTGGACCTCGCGCGGGCGCTCAGCGAGAATCTCGGGCAGCCTGTGGAATTTGAAAACATGCCGTTCAGCGGGCTGGTCGCGGCGCTGCAGACGGGGCGGATTGATGTCATCATTTCGTCCATGACGGCGACGGAGGAAGGTGGGCGCAGCGTGGAATTTTCCGAGCCGTACGTGCGCACGGGACTGTGCCTGCTCACCGGCGTGAAGAGCAGTGTGAACGGCATCGCGGACCTCGACACGGATGGGAAAAAGGTCGCGGTCGTGCGCGGCA
>JBDSAR010000297.1:0-24633 GCA_039922035.1 Chthoniobacteraceae bacterium | reverse complement strand
GCCGTCGGAACGATCCTCGCCGCGCTCCAGTCCGAGGGTTTGGAGAAAAACACGCTCGTGATGTTCTCCAGCGACAACGGTCCCGAATGGACGGCGGCCAAGGCTGGGCCGAAGAAATTCGACCCCGATGCGAATGTGACCGGCTACGACAGCCATTACAGCATCGGCCAGACGGGCGGTCTCCGCGGGCGCAAGCGCAGCCTTTTTGAAGGCGGCGTGCGCGTGCCGTTCATCGTGCGCTGGCCGGGGCACACACCGGCGGGCGAGAAGAACGACACGACCGCCTTCACCGCTGTGGATTTGCTGCCCACGCTCTGCGCCGCCGCAGGTGTGAAGCTGCCAGCGGACTATCACGGCGATGGCGAAAACTTGATCGAGGCGTTCAACGGCAAAACGGTCGCACGCACGAGCCCGATCTTCTGGCAATGGCTCGGCAACAAGACCGAGCCCGACTGGTGGCCGCGCCTCGCCGTGCGCGACGGCGATTGGAAACTCGCGATGACCGACGATGCCAAGCGTGTTGAACTTCATCGCCTGACCGAGGACCGGGCGGAGGCCAATGATGTCGCGAAGGAACATCCCGACATCGTCGCCCGCCTGAGCAAGCTCGCGCTCGACTGGAAAGCCACGCTGCCCACGAAGCCGAATCCCGAGTGCCTGACCACCGAGCCCGTCACCGAGAAGCCCGCCGCCCCGAAGTCTGCGCCCAAAGGCGTGACACCCGAGGCTCGTGCGAAGGCGTTCGACCGCTGGGATACGACCAAGGACGGCTACCTCACGCTCGACGAATACAAGGCCGGGCTGAAGGGCGAAGAGAACCTCGAACAACGGTTCAAAGGCATCGACGGAGCCCAGCCCAAGGATTTGTTCCCCTGGCACTTCAACGTCTGCCGCCAACGCGTCCGTGGAACCACCATCGAACGCACCGCCTATTCCGCCACCGCCAAAGACGATTTTTATGTGCCGGAAAAGTTTGCGAAGCTTTGGGGGAAAGGCAAGTGACAGCGAAGCCAATGAATCCAATACACCTTGTTCCATTTTGCACCCGACCCATGAAGCTTCTCACCTCGCTCCTTTTTTCACTCGCCTTTGCGGCAACAGCCATCAGCCAGACCAAGGCCGGTGGCGATGATGCGCCGGAGGACATGATCCTCGGTTTCCGGGGCAAATCGAAGTATCAGATCGTGGTGCCGGATGCGGCGGCGAATGCGGCGGCGGAGTCTTCGGTCACGCGGGCGGCGGAGTTGTTGCAGCAGGCATTCGCGGCGAATGCGATCAAGCTGGAGGTAAGGAAAGAGTCGGAGGCGGAGGCGGCGCGGCCTGGGTTTTACCTCGGTGCGACCAAGTTTGCAGCGGCTAATGGCGTAGACGCGAAGCGCCTTGGCGGATGGAGTTATGTCCACAAAGCGGTGGGTCGCCACATCATCATCGCGGGCAATGATGCGCCGGACACGCTGGTGGGAAAACGCGCCACGATCCGCAAGGATGTGACGATCCCCTATGAAGGGACATTGTTCGGAATGGCGGAGTTCGTTTACCGTTACGCGGGAGCGCGATTCCTATCGCCCGGCAATAACGGAACCGCGTTTGTTCCGACCTCGATCATTCATGTCCCTGGCAATTTGAATACAAACGGCTCCCCGTTTTTCATCGAGCACGACCTTCGCAATTCCCCCGACCTCTTTTTTACGGCCAATCATTGCCTTGGTTTCCAGCGCATCTGGTCGCGGTGGGGGCATCAGCACCCATCGGCCGTCCCGATCAGCCAATACGGAAAGGACCACCCGGAATACTTCATCCTGGCCGGCGGCGTGCGGCAGCCCGCATTGACGATGAAGGATGGAGAAGGGCAACTCTGTCTCTCCAATCCGGACGTGCGTGAGCTGATTTACAAACACCTTCTCGAACGATGCGACGAAGGTTTTGACATTGTGGAGCTGGGTCAGGCCGATGGATTCAGGTCGTGCCAATGTTCGAAATGCGCCGAACTCTATGGGGTCACTCCGGACTCTGTCCCCACGGACGGCTCGGCCTATAACATTTGGGGCGAGAAGATCTGGATCATGCACCGCGATATGGCGCTGCGCCTGCTGAAGGACCGCCCCGGAAAGAGGATCATGATGTCAGCCTATTCGGTGGCCGCTCCGCCACCGCGGACCTTCAACGAGTTTCCGCCGAACACGATCATTGAAATGATGGATTCGTCCGAAAAAGCGTTCGAAGCTTGGAAAACTATCAAAGTGCCAGGCGGATATTCGGCCTATCTCTACAACTGGGGCGCCCTACACCTGAAGGGGCTGACCGTGGCCCAGATTGCCGCGCAGAACGACCGGCTGGTAACTAACAACGTCCACGTCGTCCAGGTCAATGGCATCCCGCGGCCAGGCCAGTGGGGGCTCGAAGGTCCCAACATCTATATCTATTTGCGGCTGGGCATTGAACCTTTCACAAAGAGCGCGGACGAGCTTTTCAACGAATACTTGCAGGCAGCGTTCCGGGAATCAGAACCCCAGATGCGGCGTTTTTTTATTACCTTTCAGAAACGGGTAGCGCTCCTGGAGACCCTCAAGGAATACACTTCCAAAATAGAACGCGATCCGATCTTTACGCTTGGAACGTTATACACCCCGGACCTGATCAATGCCATGGAGGAGGACTTAACGCAGGCGGAAAAAAACGCCCAACTGCCCGAGGTGAAAACGCGCTTGGACATTGTCCGTTACGAGTTCGATTTCCTCAAGCATACCGTGCTGGTAATCAACGCCTATCGTAATCATCAGGCCATGAACGACGCAGCGTCGCTGAACCAACTGCTGAACACCGTGGATGCCCGGAACAAGTTTGTTGCTGCGGTGGTGAACGGCGACGCCAAGTATCCAAAATGGAAAAACCCCGCCTTCCCTCAAAGGAACGAACCCGATTTGAAATTCGCCCAGACTTACATGGACCGTGCTCCGTTCAACTGGGACACCGCGAAGATGCGGGCCAATCCCGCGCAGCTCTCGCGGCAAACCAAGTCGCTGGAGATAGCGAAAGTGTCCGAGACATTGACGCTGGATTCGCCGCGCTGGAAGAGCGCGGAGGAGCACACCCTCGGTCCCGTGGAAGACGCAGCAACGGCCCTGCAAGCAAAGACAACCTTTCGCGTGCTGTGCGACGACGGTCATCTCTATGTGCGCGTCAGCGGTGAGCAGCCAGCGGGTAAGATGAAGTTCGTGACGCGTGGCCACGATGCCGAGTTATGGCTCCAGGAAAGCATCATCGTGAATGTGTCACCCTCCGGGGATCGCAGCCGCTATTTCTACTTTGCCTATGAACCGGAGCCGACCTCCTTCAATGATGCTGAGCACGGTTTCATCACCGATGTTCTGCATCCCCGCTACGGCTGGAACGACGAAAGCTGGAATGGCAAATGGACGTTCGAGACCAAGCTGTTGCCCGACAAGAACCGCTGGGAATCCATGGCGGTAATCCCTTTTGAAACCTTCCGCGTGGCAGCGCCGAAGAAGGGCGATATGTGGTATCTCAATGTCGGTCGCGTTCACTTCATCGACGCCGCGGAGAAGAAGGACCAACGGGAAAACTCCGTGTGGACTGGCAAGCTCAACGCCTCCCGCATCCCCGGCGATGCGTCCTTCGGCACGGCAACCTTCAAGTGATCACCCCATGACCCGTCTCATCATCACCATCATCAGTGCGCTTACTTTGCTCAGCGTCTCGTCGCACGCGGTTGACTACACACAGCTCGGTGCTGTGAAGCGCCTCACGGCGGACAAGCGCTACGACGAAGCCATTCAGAAGCTCGAAGCCCTCGCGGCCAAGACCGACGAGGCCGGAGAAAACTTTGGCTACCTCAGCCTCGCCTTGGACCTGGCCGTCAAGTCGCTGAAGAACCCAGACCGTGCGCTCGCCCTCGCCGCCGCGGTCAAAGACCCCGCGCATCGTGATTTCGCCAAGCTGCGCGTGCTCGCTGAGTTCGAGCGCTACGATGAGGCGCTGGCGTCGGTGCAGGGCAAAGACATCGACGCATGGCCCGTGCGTTGTCGCGGTCAGGCGCATGGTCTTCTCGCCGAAATCTATCATGCCAAGAAGGACGCCGCCGCTGAACTTCAGCAGTGGCACCTTGCAGCCGATTCAGCCGGCACAGAGATAGGCGTGCGTGGTCGTGCGTTGCGAGAAACGGGCATGCTCCATCTCAAGCAAGGCCACACCAAAGAGGCCGAAGAGCAGTTCCGCAAAGCCATCAACGTCACCCCCGCGAACTACGCGTGGCGCGTCGAAAGCCTCATCGCGCTCTCGCGTTTGCTCATCGAGAACCAGCGAGCCAAGGAAGCCGTGAAAGCCTTCGACGGCACGGACTTCACCAGTGTCTCCAACCTCAGCTCCAAAGCCAGTCTGCTCGAAGCCTACGCCCGCGCGCTCCTCGCTGCCGGGAAGAAGATCAAAGCCATCGAGACCTTTGATCAGTTGCTTCAACTCAACATCCCCACCGAGCGGAAGGATCGCATCAACAAGGAACTCGATCAGCTGGCCGAGGATTTTTAGCCCCAGAAACACACACTTACTCACCATAACTATCCACCATGAAACTCAGTTCACTTCTCAGCTACGCCACCGCGCTCCTGTCGTTCACGCTCATGCTTCCCTTCACCGCTCATGCTGCGGACGATGATGGGAAGCTTCGCATCATCGTCTTTGGCGCACATCCCGATGATGCGCAATACACCTCCGGCGGCACCGCCGCGAAGTGGGCGAAGCTCGGGCATCATGTGAAGCTCGTCTCCGTGACCAATGGCGACATCGGGCATTGGCAGTCGGCGGGTGGACCGCTCGCGCAGCGGCGGCTCGCAGAAGTGAAGAAGGCGGATGCCATCGTCGGGGCGGAAACGCTGGTGATGGACATCCATGATGGCGAGCTGGTGCCCACGCTGGAGAACCGGCAGAAGATCATCCGCGCCATTCGCGAGTGGCGGGCTGACATCGTCATCGCGCACCGCCCGTGGGACTATCATCCCGACCATCGCTACGTGGGCGTGCTGGTTCAAGATGCAGCCTTCATGGTCACTGTGCCGTTCGTATGCAGTGATGTGCCACCGCTGAAAAAGAACCCGCTATTCCTCTATTCGAGCGACGGTTTTCAAAAGCCCTATCCGTTCAAAGCGGACATCGCCGTGTCAGTGGATGACGTGTTTGATCAGAAACTCACCGCGATCCACGAGATGCCCTCGCAGCACTACGAAGGCGGAACCAATGGCGGCGAAGAGTATGCAGCCAAGGTGCCACCTGCCAGCGACGTAGCGGCTCGCAAAGCCTGGCTGCGCGAGCGTTGGGAGAGACGCCAGGGCGGCGAAGCGAAGCACTCCCGCGATGCGCTGATCAAATACTATGGCCCAGAGAAAGGCGCCGCAGTGAAGTTCGCCGAAGCCTTTGAGATTTGCGAATACGGCCGCCAGCCGACGGTCGAGGAAATCAAGGTGTTGTTCCCGTTCTTCCCCTGACCTCAGAGACTGACCCTCGCACTTTTGAATCCGGCCAACCCATGAAACGCACGCTTTCACTCCTCACCGCCCTATTGCTCGTGCCGCTGGCTGCGCTCCACGCGGCTGATGACTCGGACATCCAGTGGCTCGTCAGCTACGACGGCAAGGATTTGCCAGGCGCGATGTGGACCGCCATCGGCAAGCCGAACGCAAAGATCGCGAACGGCACGCTGCATCTTGTGGATGACTCCACGACGGAGTCGGGTGCGTTTCGCGCAGCGTGGAAGCCGCAGCCGGATACGAAAATCGTGGTGGAGGCAAAGGTGCGTGTGGAAAGTGCGCGACGTGGAGGCACGGGGATGCTGCCGCGGGTGGACTTGCTCGTGAGCGATGGGAAGCATCAGGAGGGGCTGCTGCTGTGCCCGGAGCGCATCGCGAACTGGCATGACCGCGTGGCGTTCATGGATGCGAGCAAGGAGTTTCACACTTATCGGCTCGTCATTCGCGGCAATGACATGAGCATCGCCGTGGATGGCGAGGAGAAGATTCACGGCGAGGGTGCTTTTTGGAAACCGGCGGAGAACGGCGAGGCCTTCGTGCAGTTCGGGTCCACGGCCCCGCTTTGGACGGGCGGCGCGTTTTGGCAGTCGGTGAAGCTCGGCGTGCGCAAGGCGTCGCAGCCAGCGAAGTCGAAGCTGCGCATCACGGTCAGCAAGCCTTGGGACATCCCGCCATCGCCCGGATGGGATAAGCCTCGCGCACGCGGCGAAGCCCTGCGCACGGCGGACATTGAGATCGGCATCGCGGTCGCGGACGAAGCGAAGGACAAACCCATTCCGCCCACGCGGCCCTATCTCTATGATGTGGGTAACGGCGTGCTCATGCTCAGCGTCGCGCAGGGACCGGATGCGATCTACGAGCCCTACGGCGTGCTCAAGTCCACCGACGCCGGCAAGACTTGGCAGCCCATCGCCGACCTCCAGTTCAAGACCTTTGCGCCGCAGCCGCACATCCGCATGACCGATGGCGACATCCTCGGCGTCTCGCGTTGGAACGTGAAGTATCAAGAGGGCATCTATGTCGGCATGAGCTATCGTTTTGATGCGAAGGCGGAGAAGTTCACGATGTTCGAGAACCTCATCCAAGTGCCGAAGAAGTCCGGCCAGTTCGGCGTCTCTTTTGATCGTGACATCTTCGACCTCGGCAACGGCGAAACCATGGCCGTCGTTTACACGGCCATCTCGAAAGGCGACATGCATTCCTATCTCATGAAATCCGCCGATGCCGGTAAGACGTGGACTTACTTCTCTACCATCGGCGCAGGCCCCGAGCCGTCCGTCGTGCGCTTCTCCGCCACGGAAATGATGGCCATCCTGCGCCCTCTTTCCTTTGGTCCGCTGCGGCAAACGTGGTCGCACGACGGCGGCAAGACTTGGGACAAACTTACTCCGCTCGAAGAAGGCAGCGTCGCTCCCGACATGACGCTGATGAGCAATGGCGTGCTGGCGTGCAGCTATGGACGCCCCGGCTCGAACCTCATGTTCAGCACCGACCAGGGCCACACCTGGAGCCATCACACCGTCATCACCGACTCCGGCGGATTCAACTACACCGCCATCCGCGAAGTCAGCCCCGGCAGACTCCTCTACATCCACGACGCGCCAAACCTGCGGGCGCTGTATGTGGATGTAGAATGGGTGAAATAATGCCGATGAACACGAATCTCACCCTCCTCACCGCCCTACTTCTCGCGCCCCTCCAAGCCGCTGAAAGATCGCCCATCCAGATCACCGATCACACAGTCGTCTTTACGCACACGAGCACGGATCCGAAAGATCCGGCGAACACATCGGGCTACAATTTGGGGCCAGGCATCACGGTGCTGCCGGATGGGCGCTTGATGGCGGCTTGGTTTTCGTCGCCAACGGAGGGCGCCGAATCGCAGCGCATCGTGCAGGCGTTTTCATCGGATCAAGGCCGCTCCTGGGGCGAGGCGAGCGTCTTGCAGGACATCGCGGGCAAGGCCGATTTCGATCCCGTGCTGTTCGTTGCAGGGAAGGAGACCTTCTTGTTCTTCTCCTCCTTCAATCCGCAAATCGACATTTACTACCGCCGCAGCGGCGGCTGGGGAACGCCCGGCGATGCCGAGGCCAAAAAGGAGGGCCTGCCCGACGTGCAACTCTATGATTTGGGCAAAGACATCGGCGAAACTACGAATGTGCAGTCCACATTTCCCGACGTCGTTGCGCGCATGACGAAGATCCTCGAACAGCAAATTGCCGACGGCCGCAGCACTCCCGGCGCAAAACAAACGAACGACGCCGCCATCGTCGTCATGAAAGCCAACAAGAAAGCAGCGCAGGAATAGATCTATGAAACACCACATCGCACTCATCGCCGCACTCCTCCTTAGTCCGCTGGCCGCGTCCCGCGCCGCCGATGCAGTGAAGGGGCGACCTAATATCGTCTTCTTCCTCGCCGATGATTTACGCCCAGATTGCCTCGGCATTCTCGGCCATCCCATCGTGAAGACGCCAAATGTGGATAAGCTGGTCGCGAACGGCTTCATCTTTCGCAACGCGTATGTGCTCGGGTCGAACAGCGGAGCCGTCTGCACGCCGAGTCGCACCATGATTCAGACCGGGCAGAGTTATCTTCGGCAGAACATCACCACCCCGATTCTCGCGCAGACCATTCGCTCGGGCGGCTATGCGTCCATTCGCAGTGGCAAGTTCGGCAATGGGCCGAAGAAGATGGATGATCAGTTCGATGTGCATCTGGATGGCGGGCCAGATGGGAAAGTGAATGCGGACAACATCATCAAATTCATCGGTGAACAGGCGGGGAAGAAGCCGCTGTTCCTCTACATGGCCGGGCACGAGCCGCATGATCCGCAATTCGCCACGGAGGAGTATTACCAGAAGTATAAAGCAACTGACATTCCGATGCCGGTGAACTTCCAGCCGTTTCATCCCTTCGACAACGGCGAGATGACCGTGCGTGATGAGAGGACGCTCCCGTGGCCGCGCACCAAGGAAAACGTGAGCGGCAAACTGGCGCGTTACTATGCATCCACGGCGTATTGGGATGAGCAATGCGGGCGCGTGATCGCCGCGCTGAAAGAGGCCGGGCAGTTTGATAACACCCTCTTTGTGGTGGCCGGTGACAATGGCCTGTCGCTCGGCGAGCATGGCTTGCTCGGCAAGCAGAACCTCTATGAGTTCGGCGGGATGCACGTTCCGCTCATCTTCGCTGGCCCAGGCATTTCCAAGGGCGAGACCAAAGCCTTTGCTAATCTCTACGACGTGTATCCCACCATGTGCGAACTCAGCGGTATCCCCGTGCCACCCGGCTTGGATGCCAAGAGCCTCGCCCCGGTGATCCATGGCAAACAAGCCAAGGTGCGTGACTATCTCTTCTCCGCTTACCGCGATGTGCAGCGCTCCATCCGCGATGACCGCTGGAAACTCATCCGTTATCCACAGGTCAATGTCACCCAACTCTTCGATCTCGAAAGCGATCCGCACGAAATGCAGAACCTCGCCGATCAACCCGCATCGGCTGACAAGGTGAAAGAGTTGATGGCCTTGCTGGAAAAGGCACAGCCACAGTTCGGCGACACCTGCCCACTCACCGTTGCCAATCCGAAGCCCGCCGCATGGACGCCCGACATGGTTCCTTCAGAGCCTGCGCCAAAGAAAGCCCAGAGAAAAGCAGATCCGGGCAAGGCATCGGCGACAGCGAGCGCAACGCCCGGAAGGCCGAAGCAAGATCGGAATGCCATTTTCGACAAGCTCGACGACAGCAAGGCAGGCTCCTTCACTCTTGAGCGATACAAAGTCGCCTTCAAAGGCGGCAAGAACCTGGAGCAAACCTTCAAGCGCCTCGACGTAAACGGCGACGGCAAGGTGACACGCGAGGAATTCGTCGCTCCACCAGCGAAGTAATATCACACTCACTTCCATGAAGCCCACTCTCCTCATCGCAATCACCCTGCTGTCGTCAGCATTGGCAGTCGTCCCCTTGCACGCTCAGTCCGACTTGATTGCGAAATCAGGCATCCGCGGCGGCATTGTCGTGGCGCTTGATTTTGTGGACAGAAACTCTATCGCCAAGCTCGCGACCGATGGCCCCTTGATCGTTCACGGGCTTCTCAGCAAGGAGGATCTGGTCACGAAAGCGCGTAATGAAATCCGGCAACAAGGACTCTACGGAAAGGTATCCTGCGACAGCTACAACGGACTCGATCTGCCCTATGTGGACGGTTTAATCAATGCGGTGTTCTGCACAAAGACCTGTAAGGTGCCGGAGGCGGAGTTGATGCGGGTGCTGGTTCCGGGTGGCGTGCTCATGGCGGAAGAGTCGGGCGGTTGGAAAAAGTTGGTCAAGCCTGTGCCCAATGGTTTGGACGAATGGAATCAGTTCCTGCATGGCGCGGATAACAACGGCGTCTCGATGGATGATGTCGGGCCGCCGCAGCGCCTCCGATGGCATGATACGCCGGAATACGGTCGCTCCAAGTCGCTCTCTCCTTCCTTTACCAACATGGTCTCCGCCGGGGGACTCCTGTTCACCATCGAGGACCGCGCCACAACGGAGGACATCAATGCGCCCGTCGAATACCAATTGGTGGCTCGTGATGCCTATAATGGGATCGAGCGGTGGAAGCAGCCGATGAAGCAGTGGGGCGAGTGGCAAACACGCAGCATCAAATCCATTCCGACCCAGCAGCAACGCTGCCTCGCGGCGGTCGGGAGGAGGGTGTATTCCTGCTCTGGGTTCGGCGGCCCTGTCGTGTCGTTTGAGTTCAGCTCGGGTGAAGCACGGCGTGTTTACAAGGGCACCGAAGGAACCACCGAGTTTGCCATCGAAGGCAGGGTGCTCTATGCAATCAAAGGTGCCCCTTATAAGTTTCCCAAGGATTCCTCGAAAAGTGGGAACGTAGAGATCTGTGCGCTGGAGCTTGGCAAGGGAGTGATGCTTTGGAGCCAGCCGATTGCGACGGATTACACCGGGGGCACTTTCGCGGTAAAGGGCAGCCGCTTGGTTTATCACAGCGCGAGCGGACTCACCTGCCTCGACAGTGCGAGTGGGGAGATACTTTGGACGAAACCTCTCGATGCAGAAGCCACGCCTCCAAAGGCCAAGAAGGCCCGCGCCGCCAATCGAAAGGTGGAGCCCGCCACCTCAACTCTCTTTTCCTGCGACATTCATCCGACGGTCGTGCTCACGGATGACACGGTCTTCTGCGCGATTGGTGAGTCAATGACGGCCATGAATCTCACTGATGGGAAAACGCTGTGGTCGGCTCCTGCGGGCAGCAATTACATGAAGAGCACCGAGCTATTCGTGATAGACGGAGTGGTGTGGAGCCGGGATCTGGTGGGGCATGACGCTAGGACAGGAAAGGTCGTCCGTTCGCTCACGCAGGAGATGAATGGTCCGATGTCGCATGACCGCTGCTATCGCAACCGAGTCACCCATCGCTACTATCTGAACAGTGCCTCTGGCGGCACTGACTTTATGAAGCTGGACGGAACTGCGGAGACTCCGAACCCGTGGGCGCGCTCGACCTGCGGCCTGGCGGTGATGCCGGCGAATGGCATGCTCTACAACGGTCCCTATGTATGCCAATGTGCCATTGGAACGATGGCGACCGGTGTGAACGGATTCTATAATGGCTCCGGGAATACCGACAAGCGGTTCACCGTGGCGATTGAGCCGCGTTTGGTAAAGGGGCCCGTGTTTGGAAAGACTTCCGGTGCTGCGGCGACGGCGGACGACTGGCCGTCGTATCGCTTCTCCGCCATGCGCAGTGCAGTCACGACGGTCACCACACCGACTACGCTCGACACCAAATGGACGACAAACATCGGTTCGCATCCGACCGCGCCCGTCGTGGCTGGTGACACCGTCTATGTCGCCGACCGCGAGGGTTACACGTTGTTTGCGCTCGACCGGGAAAATGGGAAAGCCCGCTGGACCTTCATCGCCGACGGTCGCATAGACAGTCCGCCGACCTATCATAACGGCATGATCCTGGTCGGGAGTCGCGGCGGCTGGGTCTATTGCCTGCGGGCTTCCGATGGCATGTTAGCTTGGAAATTCAACGGCATGCCCGAACGCCGATTGATCTGCGACACGGGCCGCCTCGAATCGGCCTGGCCAGTGAATGGCAGCATCATAATTTTCGACCATACCGCCTACTTCTCCGCCGGACGCAGCACGTTTCTGGACGGTGGCATCGGCATATTTGGATTGGACCCGGTCAGCGGCGCGATGAAGCACGGACGAATCATGCAGGGTCCGTATCAGGACGACGCACGCAGTTTCCCGATCCCAGCCAGCGGAACGTTCCAGTTGGAAGGCTGCAAGGCCGACATATTGTCCAGCTCCGGCAACGAGTTGTTTATGCGGAATCAGGCGTTCAAGCCGAATCTGGAGCCAATCGTGACTCGAAGCTTGACGGGACTGCACCTGATGGCTTCCCCCGGATTCCTGAATGACTCGCCCCAGCACCG
Organism: Chthoniobacteraceae bacterium; assembly: GCA_039922035.1. Taxonomy (GTDB): domain Bacteria; phylum Verrucomicrobiota; class Verrucomicrobiia; order Chthoniobacterales; family Chthoniobacteraceae; genus SXWH01. The sequence goes on along the minus strand of JBDSAR010000297.1, from coordinate 12,632 downwards.
GACTTACTGGACGGTGGATCGGGATCTAAGATACGGCGGAGCCATGGGCACATTCGGTTCCGGCCCGGCGGGTGACGAGATCGCCTTCGACGGCAAGCTATTCTTTGAAATCCGCGGCTATGCGCCCGGTCGCAATCTGCCGGGGCGTGGACGCGACATGAACCCCTTGGAAATGTTCACCGTGTATTCCGGCAGCTATGGCGGCATGGGTGAGAATGAGAATCCCGATCAGGCCGGGGTTGTGCGCACGACCGAAGACAGGGGGTCTTCGATTCCTGCCCTGGGCCGCTGGACGAAGCGATGGAACACACCCACGCCATTCGCCGGTCACGCGATTTCCGCCGCCGCGAACACGCTAATGGCGGCGGGCGTTCCCATGCTCAAAGGTTATTCCGTGGACGACACAAATGCATCCTACGCGGGAAAGAAGGGCGGCATCGCCTGGCTGCTGGACGCGAAAGACGGCCACAAGCTGCAGGAACTGCGCTTCGACGCCGCGCCGGTCTGGGACGGGATTGCGATTGCCCACGGCAGCTACTTTGTCTGCCTGAAGGACGGATCAGTTGTCTGCCTTTCCGGGAAGTGAATGCCCCAGCTCCTCTGTAGATTTTCAGAATGCTAACACCCCATCGATCCATGAAGTCGATCCTCGCCCTCATCCTCCTCTGCTTCTCCGCGTCTCTGCGTGAGACAAAAGCCGCTGAGCCAACCAAACCCAACATTGTTTACATACTCTGCGATGACCTCGGCTATGGCGATGTCCATTGTCTGAATCCTAAGCGCGGAAAGATCGCCACTCCGCAACTGGACCGCATGGCGGCCCAGGGGATGATTTTTACCGATGCGCATTCAAGTTCCTCCGTCTGCACGCCGACCCGATATGGCATCATGACGGGGCGCTACAACTGGCGAACCCGCTTGCAGTCAGGCGTGCTCAACGGCTTTAGCGAACCTTTGATCGCAGCAGACCGTCTGACCGTTCCCGCTTTGCTGAAGAAGCAGGGTTATGCGACGGGCTGTATCGGCAAGTGGCACCTCGGCATGGGCATCCAGAAGGGGCAGCCCTCACCCGCAATCACGGACGGCCCGACCACGCGCGGGTTCGACTTCTATTTCGGCATCAGCGCCTCGCTCGACATGCCGCCGTTTGCGTATATTGAAAACGACCGCTTCACCGAGCCGCTGACTACGACGAAGAAGTGGCAGCGCACCGGTCCCGCGGCGGCGAGCTTCGAGGCGGTGGATGTGCTCCCGATGCTGACGAAGAAGGCGGTCGAGTTCATCGGCGAAAAGGCGAAGGCAGGGAAGCCGTTCTTTCTCTACATGCCGCTAAATGCACCGCACACACCGATCGTCCCAAGCAAGGAATGGCAGGGTAAGAGCGAACTCGGAAAATACGGGGACTTTGTGATGGAGACGGATTGGGCCGTGGGCGAAGTACTCGCCGCACTCGATAAGGCGGGCGTTGGTGGCAACACGCTCGTCATTCTCACCAGCGACAATGGCTGCTCGAAGGCCGCGGGCATCCCCGCACTTCAGGCATTGGGCCACTACCCAAGCGCGGACATGCGAGGATCGAAGGCGGACATCTTTGATGGCGGTCATCGCATTCCTTTCATCGCGCGCTGGCCCGACAAAGTGAAGGCCGGGAGCCACAGTGATCAAACCGTGTGCCTGACCGACCTGATGGCGACGTGCGCCGACATTCTCGGCGCGAAGCTGCCCGACAATGCGGGCGAGGACAGCGTCAGCATCCTGCCGGCTCTCCTCGGCACGGACACGGCCCCGCTGCTTGACGCCGTGGTGCATCATTCGATTAACGGCTCATTCGCCATCCGGCAGGGTAACTGGAAGCTCGAACTCTGCGCGGATTCCGGTGGCTGGAGCGATCCGAAGCCTGGCAGCAAGGAAGCCAAGGGCCTGCCCGCGACGCAGCTCTACGATCTCCGTTCCGACTTCAGCGAGACCAAGAATGTGTTTGCTGAAAATCCTGTGGTCGTCGCGCGGATGACGAAGGTGCTTGAGGGGCTGATCTCGAATGGCCGCAGCACACCGGGGCCGAAGCAGTCGAATGACGCGCCGATTCAGATGAGGAAAGGTCCGTCTGGAAATGCAACGGAATAAGGCCATGAAGCGCACCTTCCTATTCCTATCGGCGCTGCTGCTGACACCATTGCTCGCGTTCCCCGCGGCAGATGGGGCAAGGCCGCTCGACAAGTCCAGCGGCGGAAATGATGTGCCGTTCAGTTGGGAACATGTGCCGCTCTATGCCCACGTCGGGAAGTCGTCAGACGACTTCACGCCTGAACAACTGGACTTTCTGGCAAAGCGCTTCGACTTCATCGCCATTGAAAAAAGTCAGGCGCTCCGCAAACGCGGGAGCACTGAGGCGGGGATCGCGGAGGCGGCGCGACAAATCAAACAGCGCAATCCGAACGCGAAGGTTTTGTTTTACTGGAACACCTTTCTGGACATCCCGGGATACGCGGCGCGGCGTGGCGTTCCTGCCGAAGGACACCTGAACGATCGGCGCGGCAAGCCGGTGATGGTCCGCGAAACGCTTCCCACTTACGACTTATCACGGGCTGATGTGCGGACGTGGTGGACGGATACGGCGGCGACGGCGGTGCGTGAAGGCGGTGCGGACGGGATATTCGCCGATGCCCTTGCGCAGGTGATCGCGCCGTCGAAACGGAGGTTGCTCGGCGATGAAAAATACGAGGTGCTGAACAAGGGGCTGCTCGCGATGATGGAGGAGACGCGCCGCAAACTCGGCCCGGAGAAGCTGGTCATTTTCAACGGCCTGCGCGGTGGCGAAGGCGCGCAATTTCTTCCCATGACGAGTGGCGCGATGATTGAGCATTTCGGCCATTTCAAGGACGGCGAGGGCAAGGAGAGGATGGCCGAGGATCTCGACGCGATGCGCGCCGCTGCAAAGGCTGGCAAGATTGTCTGCCTCAAGGCATGGCCTGGGTTTACGTGGCTGGATGCAGACATGATGAAGAAGCCGCACGATGAATTGCTTCGGTTGGCCCGCGAGCGAATCACCTTCCCTCTGGCGTGTTTCCTCGTGGCCGCGGAGCCGCAGTGCTATTTCTGCTACACATGGGGCTACACCGAAAGGGACGGCACCTTTGACTGGTATCCTGAGTTCGACAAGCCACTCGGCCCGCCGAAGGGCGAGGCTGTGCGCGAAGGCTGGACTTATCGCCGCGAATTCGAGCACGCCTCAGTGTTCGTAGATCTCGAAAAGAAGGATGCAAAAATTGATTGGAAGTGAGCAATATGACGACTCCCCTGACTCTGATCGCGCTGGCACTGTTTGTGCCCTGCGCCCTTGCCGCGGATGTGCCGCCGAATGCGAAGCTGGACATTCCTTACAAAACGGCTGCCAAGCGCGTGCTGAACTTGGACCTATATTATCCTGAGGCCAAAGTCCCCGGCCCTTATCCTGTTGTCATCTACACGCACGGTGGCGGCTGGGCGGCGGGAAGCAAACAGTCAGCGACCAATGCAAGCATGGGTAAAGTGGTGAGCGGACTGACTGCGCACGGCTTCTGCGTGGCGGCGGTGGATTACCGACTCTACGAGAAGGACGGGCAAATCACGATCAAGGACTGCGTGACGGACTGCAAAGACGCGATTCGCTATCTCGCGAAGAACTACGATGCGCTTTCGGTGGACACGAGCAGAGTCTTCACCTTCGGCGATTCCGCGGGCGGCCAGATCGCGCAGATGCTGCTGCTCACGCCGCCGGAATCGCTGCCCGGCACGCCGGAACTCGCGGGCACGACTTACACCACTATCGCTGGCGTTTCATGGTATGGCCCGTGTGATTTTGAAAAGACCGAGCTGTTCAATCCCGATGGCCGCGCCGATTTCAGGGACCGCTTCGGGCCGCGCATTCTCAAGCCAGACTCCGATCCGAACGACAAGCTGCGGCTCTATCGCGAAATGAGCCCGGTGAGTTTCCTGACGAAAGACAGTCCTCCGCTGCTGATGATTCAGGGTGACAAGGATACCACCATTCCGGTGCATCATGCCCGCTATATGAAGGAACGCGCCGAGGCCATTCATGCGCCTGTCGAAATCCTCATCGTGGAAAACGCCGGCCATAATTGGCGCAGCGTCGGTGCCGAGATCAAGCCCACCCGCGACGAAATCGTCGAAAGGACCGTCGCCTTTCTGAGGCACCACCTCGATCAGCTATCCAAGAAGTAACCCACTAACCAAACCCCTGCCATGAACATACAACTGCTCCTGTCTCTCCTTTCGCTCCTGTTCATTCGCGGCTCTCGGTGTTGCACGGGAGCGCCATTGCGCAACATCCTCGCATGGGTCGCCGTCCTGCTCATTCCCTTCCCGGCGGTCGCACAAAAAACCAAGGACGCGAAAGCGACTTCGACCGGCAAGGAAGCGCCGAAGGAGGACCCGGCGCTCGCGGAGTTTGGGATTTATGCGAAGACTGCGGCGGAACCGAAGCGCGTGGCGGCGGTGGAGACGACGCTGCCGCTGGTTTTGAAGAAGGGAGATCGCGTTGCATTCGTGGGTAACACGCTGCTCGATCGCGCGCAGGAATTCGGGAATTTCGAGGCGATGGTGCAGCTTGCGAATCCGAAGCTGGAGCTGGTGATCCGCGATTTCGCGTGGTCCGCGGATGAGCCGGACTTGCAGCCGCGGCCGGAAAATTTTGCAACGGTGAAGCAGCATCTCACGCGGGAGAAGATGGACGTGATCATCGCGGCGTTCGGGTTCAATGAGTCGTTCGGCGGCGTGGAAAAGATCGGGGAATTCAAGACGCGGCTGGCGAAGTGGGTGGAGGACGTGAAGACGAGCGCATTCAATGGCGAGACCGCGCCGCGCATCGTGCTGCTGTCGCCGATTGCGAATGAGAACGTGCCGGGCGTGCCCGCGGCGGATATGAACAATGCGCGGCTCGCGGCTTACACGAAGGCGATGAGCGAGGTCGCGGCGGAGCAGAAGGTCGGCTTTGTGGATCTTTTCAACACGACGCTTCCGGCGCTCGCAGATACGAAGACGACGCTGACGATCAATGGCGTGCATCTGAATGCGGCGGGCGATGCGATGATGAGCGCGCTGCTTTTCCGCGGTGTCTTCGACACGACGCCGCCGGTGATGAATGAGGAATTGCGCGCGGCGGTGGTGGACAAGAACCGGCAATACTTCCGCCGCTACCGTCCGCTGAATACGTTCTATTACACGGGCGGGCGGAGCAAGGGTTTCGGCTATCTCGATTTCCTCCCGGCGATGCGGAGCTTTGAAATCATGACGGCGAATCGCGACAAGCGCATTTGGGAAATCGCGGGCGGCGCGTCGTTCAAGGGCAAGCCGGTGGATGACTCAAATGTGCCGCCGATGGACGAGGTGATCGAATCGCGCGGCGCGAACGAATGGCTCTCGCCCGCCGACGAACTGAAGGCGTTCCGCATTGACCCGCGCTTTGAGGTGAATCTGTTCGCGTCGGAGGAGCAGTTCCCGGAAATCGCGAATCCGATCCAGATGCGCTGGGACGCGCGCGGACGGCTGTGGGTGTCGTGCTCGACGACTTATCCGCACGTTTATCCCGGTCAGGAGCCGCACGACAAAATCGTGATCCTCGAAGACACCGACCACGACGGGAAGGCTGACAAATGCACGGTCTGGGCGGATGACATCCAGATTCCGCTCGCCTTCGAGCTGGTGAAAAACGGCATCTACGTTTCCGAGGAGCCGCACCTTTCGCTCATCCTCGACACGGACGGCGACGGCAAGGCGGACAAGCGCGAGCATGTGCTCACGGGCTTTGGCTGCGAGGACAGTCATCACGCGCTGCACGACTTGGTGTGGACGCCGGATGGCGACCTCATGTTCCGCGAATCCATCTTTCATCACTCGCAAGTGGAGACGCCCTACGGCCCGGTGCGCGCGGAGAACAGCGCGTGGTTTCTTTTCGCTCCCGCGACGCAGCGGCTCACGACGTTTGGCAATTATCCGAATACGAATCCGTGGGGCGTGACTTTCGACGACTGGGGCAATCACGTCGCGAGCCATCCGGTTTTTGCGGAGGCTTTCCAGGCGACGAATCCGCCGTATCCGCAGCAGCATCCGGGGGCGGGAAAAATGCCCGCGTATTCCGGCGTGTGCGGGCATGAGTTTGTGGACTTCGCGATGTGGCCAAAAGAAATGCAGGGCGGCTTCATCAAGGTGCGCTACAAGCCGACGAACAAGGTGGAGATTCACGAGTGGATCGAGAAGGACGATCACTTTGAGGAGAAGTTCGTGAGCGACCTCATCTTCTCGGAAAATCTGAGCTTCATCCCGACTGATGTGCGCTTCGGCCCGCGCGGCGACCTATATGTCTGCGATTGGTACAATCCCGTGAAAGGGCACGCGCAGTATTCGCTGCGCGACCCGCGCCGCGACCGCAAATCCGGCCGCATCTGGCGCATCGTGCCGAAGGGCGCGACGCTGCAGGAACCGCCACCAATCGCCAGTGCGCCCATCCCCGCGCTGCTCGAAAATCTCAAGCGCCCCGAGTATCGCTACCGCTACTGGACGCGCCGCGAACTCCGCGAGCGCGACCCCGCCGAAGTCGCCGCCGCGCTCGATCAGTGGACGCCCGCGCTCGACAAAAACGATCCGCGTTTTCGCCATCATCAAATCGAAGCCGTGTGGGCGTATCGCAATGTCGGCGCGACGCGCCCCGCGCTGCTCACCGAGTTGCTCGCGTGCGACGAACACCACGCCCGCGCCGCGGCCACGCATCAGCTTCGCAACTGGCACGCCGCGCTGCCCGGCGACGGCATCCCACAACTCGCCGCCGCGGCGAAGGACGCAAACGGCATCGTCCGCATGGAAGCTGTCATCGCCGCGAGTTACATCGGCACACGCGCCTCATTCGACGCCGTGATGCCCGTGATGCACAGCCCGATGGGCGAGCATCTGCGCTACGCCACGGTGACATCGTTCGGCTCCGCGGCGCTGCGTCCGTATTGGGAGAAAGACCCCGCGCTGAGCACGATGATCAGCGGCTTTGTCAAAAGCGCGGCCAAGGCCGGCAAGTTGGAGATCAATCGCAAGCCAGCCAACGACGACGAGCGCGCCTTCGACAAGCTGCCCGACATCGCGGAGATCGAAATCTCCACGGTGCCCGAGCGGATGCTATTCACGCCGACGCAATTCACCGTGAAGCCCGGCCAGCCCGTGAAGCTCGCCGTGCTGAATCCCGACCTCATGCAGCACAACCTCGCCATCATCCAACCCGGCGCGCTCGAGGAAATCGGCATGGCCGGCAACGAAATGGCGAAGGACCCCGACGGCATCAAAAAGGACTTCATCCCGAAGTCGGACAAAATTCTCCACGCGACGAAGCTTATCAATCCAAACGCCGGCACCCTCCTGCGCTTCAAGGCCCCGACAGCGCCCGGCACCTATCCCTTCGTCTGCACCTTCCCCGGCCACTGGGTCATCATGAATGGCAACATGATCGTGAAGTGAATCGCGCGTCCAGATCCGACGTCCCCCGACTGTTAGACCCGTGCCGACTTCCAAAGTTTTTGTCTGAACCGCACTCCAACCAACCCCTATGAAACCGAATCCACCAACTCCCGTGAAATCAATGGCGTCAACTCTGCTTCGCGCCTTGTACGCAATGTTCGTATCCGCACTGGTGCTTTTCCCCGCCGCATTGTCGGCTGCGGAAAAACCCAACATCATCATCGTCATGCCGGATGACCTCGGCTACGGCGACTACGCTTGCCTGGGGAATCCCATCATGCACACGCCGGCGGTGGATGCGTTCAAGAAGCAGAGCCTGCTGTTGACCCAGTTTCATGTGAGCCCGACGTGTTCGCCATGCCGCGCGGCGCTGATGAGCGGGCGGCATGAGTTCAAGAATGGCGTGACTCACACTATCCTTGAGCGCGAGCGGATGAACCTGAAGACTTACACACTGCCGCAGATGCTCAAGAGCGTGGGCTATACCACGGGCATTTTTGGCAAGTGGCATCTCGGCGACGAGGAGGCTTATCGCCCGGAGAGCCGCGGCTTTGACGAAGTTTATATCCACGGCGGCGGCGGCATTGGGCAAACCTATCCCGGCTCCTGCGGTGACGCACCGGGCAATACGAACATCAATCCCGCGCTGTGGCACAACGGCAAGTGGGAAAAGACGACGGGCTATTGCACAGACCTGTTTTTCGACCAGGCCGTGAAATGGATGGACACCAAGCGCGAGGCGAAGCAGCCGTTCTTTGCCTACATCCCGCTCAATGCCGCGCACGCCCCGCACACGGTGCCGGAGGACTACTACAAGCAATACCTCGGCAAGCCCGGAGTGAACGAGGACACGGCGAGATTTTTCGGGATGATCGAGAACATTGATTCCGACTTCGGAAAGATGCTTGCGAAGCTCAAGGACTGGGGCATCGAGGACAACACGCTGGTCATTTTCATCGGCACGGATAATGGCGGCACGTCGGGTGTCAGGATTTTCAACGCCGGGATGAGGGGCGGAAAGGGTACCGTGTATCAAGGAGGCACGCGCGCACCGTGCTTCTTCCGCTGGCCGGTGGGCGGCATCCCCGCGGATACGGAATGCGCCGCGCTGGGCGGAGCCATTGATATTTTTCTAACGCTTGCCGAGATCACCGGCGCGAAGCTGTCGGACGAAGTGAAGAATCAGGTCGAAGGCCGTAGCCTGTTGCCGCTGCTCAAGAATCCAAAGGCCGAATGGCCAGATCGCTTGCTCGTGCATCACGTCGGCCGCTGGGCGGCGGGCAAGGTCGCAGAAGGAAAATATTCAAAGTGCGCGATCCAGAACAGCCGTTACACGCTGGTGGAGAATAAGGAACTATACGACCTCAAGGCCGACCCCGGCGAAACTAAGAACGTCATCGCGGAACATCCCGACGTGGTCGCGAAACTCAGCGCCGCCTATGACCAGTGGTGGAACGATGTGCAGCCCCTGCTCGTGAACGAGGATGCAGTCGGACCGAAGATCAATCCGATGAAGGAGCTCTACTGGAAGCAATTTGGCGGCGGCCCGGATGCAAAGCTGCTGAAGCAGATGGACCCTGCCGGAAAGTTCAAAGGCGGGGATGCCGGTGAGGACGCGCCGAAGAAGCGGAATAGATCCGCACCGGGCCAATAAAAGCGAAAGCAGGAATGAAGCCGGACCCTTCGTCTCCAATATGGCCGCTGACCGTATTCGGGTTTGGTCGGCCCATCGCTGCCATGTTCTTTTCTTAAAGTATTCCTTCACTCGCGACACGGGTGCGACATTCAGAAGGGATGACACCTCCCGAAAACACTTCCGACTCGCGGGGCGAGACGTTCAGCCGGCTGCTCATGGCGGAGCGGAGGCGCGTGCTCGGGTTCATCCACGCGCTGGTGCAGGATCGCGCGGCGGCGGAGGATGTGTTGCAGGATGTGTCGGCGGTTTTGTGGACGAAGTTTGAGGGCTTTGAAATCGGGACGGACTTCGGCGCCTGGGCGATGTGTGTGGCACGGTTCACGGTGCTGAACTGGCGGCGCAAGCAGGCGAAGCAGCCGGTGGCGCTTTCCGATGAGACGCTGCAATTGCTCGCGGACGATGCGGTGGCGGCGCTCTCCGCGCCGGAGGACGAGCGGCGCGCGGGATTGCAGGAATGCCTGCGGCGGCTGCCGGAGCGCCAGCGGGACTTGATCCGCGCACACTATGAGCGCGATGAGGATGTCGGGCGGATCGCGGAGGCGGAGCGGCGGACGAAACGATCCATTTATCTCCGCCTGGAAAAAATCCACACCGCACTGCTCGACTGCATTCAGCGGCGGCGATGGGAGACCGGCGGCAATCGCGGAGGTGCGCTATGAATGATGATCCGAAACGACTCGATGAACTCGCCGCACGATTGCGCGAATCGGCGCTGACCGATGCGGAGCAGGCGGAACTCGATGCGCTGCTGCTGCGTCAGCCGGAGGCGCGGCGGCGTTTCGTGGAGCACATGGTGCTCGAAAATGATCTCCGCGAGGATGCGGGCGGATTGCTCAGCCCGGATGATCGCGCTGTCGCGAGCGGGAAGATCATCGCCTTTCGTCCGGCGTTCCTCATTCCGCTGGGAATCGCTGCGGCGCTGGTGCTGGGGTTCTGGCTGTTCTGGCAGAGTCAGGGTGCGCGGCGGGAGATGGAGTCGGAGTTTGTCCAGCAGCGGGCGGCGACGACTGAGATGCAAAAAAGCGTCGCGGTGGTGCGCCGCACGAGCGAGGTGGATGCCGATGGCGAACCGCGCGCGTTTCGCGTCGGGCAGGTGCTGTATCCGGGTGCCTTGGAAGTGAAGACGGGGCTCGTGCAGCTCGATCTTTACAGCGGCGTCTCGCTCGTCGTGGAAGGTCCGGCGGCGCTGGAAATCGTCAGCCCGGATTTGGTGCGGATGCATTCGGGGAAAGTGCGCGCAAATGTTCCGCCGCCCGCGCGCGGCTTCCGGCTGCTGGCCGGCGAGTTCGATCTCGTGGATCTCGGCACGGAGTTTGGCGTGTCGCTGGGCAAGGATGGCGCGGGCGAACTGCACGTCATCAAGGGCGAGGTGCAGGTGAAGACCAAGGCCGCTCCGGCGCAGCAGGGCGAACTGCTCACGACCGGCAAGGCCGTGGCCTTGAACCGCGATGGCAGTCATCCCTCAATCGTCGCCGACGTGGAGAAGTTTGCCGGTGCCGCCACGCTGCGCGAGCGGAGTGAAAAGCGATTCGCCGCGTGGAAGAAGATGATCGGCGCGCTCGCAAACGATCCCGACACCGTGGCGCTCTACGATTTCCAAATGGGGCCGGACAATCGCCTGCCCAATCTCGCGGCGCACGGCCCGCAGGACACGGAGGCCGTCGTCGTGGGCTGCACGACCGGACAGGGCCGGTGGACGGAAAAGACGTCGCTCGATTTCCGCAATCCCTCGCAGCGCGTGCGCGTGAAGATTCCCGGCGACTTCGAGCAGCTCACGCTCGCGACCTGGGTGAAGGCCGATTCCGTCGCGCAGTTTGCGCAGTCTTTCATCCAGTCGGAAAGCGGCCAGCCGCGCACTCTGTTTTGGTTCCTCCGGCATCGGAAGCCGGCGCAGGGTATGGTGCCGAACTTCGCCGACACGGTGACCGATGCGTCAGCTCGGGGCGATCGCCATTCTTACCAGTCATCCAATGTCGCGCTGCCATCCGACCGCGCGGGTGCCTGGATGCACTTCGCAGTGACGGTGAACAACACCACGCGCGAGGTGGTGCATTACGCGAACGGCCGCGAGATTGACCGCCAACCGATCACGAATCCGCGCCCGCTCGGCATCGGCCTCGCCGACATCGGGAACTGGCCATCGCGCGACTGGGCCGCTGGGACGAAGTGGGAAGTGCGAAACATCGTCGGCAACATGGACGAGTTCCTCGTGAGCCAGCGCGCTTTCTCCAGCGACGAGATTCACGACATCTTCCGTGCCGGACGACCGTAAAAACCCTTCCCTCTCGTTTCACCGCCCAGCGCAAGACTGCCCTACTGAAGCTTCGTCGCGGGCTTTGCCGGCGGGGCAAACTTCACCCCTCGCGCTGCCGCCTCGCGCTCGCGCTCACGGATGAAGTCCATGAATTTCCGCACGTCGTAGCCGGACTTGCGGGCGAGTTCGTCGCGCGTGCGCCGGATTTCGGTGAGGATCGGATTCGGGTCCATGTCGCTTAGAATGGCAGAAGTTCTTCCGGCGTGCAAATCACCGGACAGGCCAGCCCGCGCTCGGCGCACGCGCGCTCAATGCGCCGGACGAGATGCGGGTTGTTGATGTGTTTGCAATTCCACGTCAGCAGAAAATCCATCGCGTGAACGGCGGAGAATGCGATGTGCGCCGCATCCGGCGCGGCATTCGCTGGGATGATCTCCGATTCGAGCAGGTGCTCGATCAATTCATCCACTTCCGGCTGCGCGGGCAGGCGCGGAATCCCGTCGAGCGCTCGCAAGCGCGCCTCCGCCATCGCCGCGTCACCCTCGGCAGCCTCCACCTCGACGACTTCCGAGGTGAAGAGTTCGTTTTCGTGCCGCTTCGTCTCCCACCATTCCTCCGTCATCTCCTGATCGGCAGCCAGCCGCAAGTCCCGGCTCCGCCGCGCCGTGAGGTAGCTCGGGATTGTCGTTTCGAGATAGAGCTTCGGGAGACTCATCGGAGCGACCGTAACCGGCTGGCTGAGTCAGCGGCAAGCGAGCAAACGTCAGCTTGGGAGAGCAGGCGATCCGTGATGCCATCATCGAACCACGGCGCACTCGCCGCCGGCTGGAATGCGGGCGCGGAGAAGCCCGGCATGAAGCGGCCCGCGTGGGTCGCGCGCGACGGTTCCAAGCGCAGTTCGGCAGCGGTCATCAACACGTTCTGCGTCTTCCACATCATCCTCACCAACGCGGTGAAATACGTGACCAACGTCGAGAGCTGCGACCGCCGCATCCAGTCGGCGATCAACATCCAGGGAAAGAAGATGCAGCGCCGCGCGGAGTTCCTTTTGACACGCGCTCTCCGGCAAGCGGGCTGGAAGTAACCGGTCCGCAAATCGCGGGGTAGAGCTGCGGCAGCTCGCCAGCCTCATGCGCTGGAGGTCGTCGGTTCCAGTCCGGCCCCCGCAATTACTCGCTAACGGGG
>JBDSAR010000296.1:0-5111 GCA_039922035.1 Chthoniobacteraceae bacterium | reverse complement strand
ACCGTCACCGTCCGCACCGTCGTGCCGATCGTGCCGAAGACGATGCTCGCATTCGGGATGATCGCCGTGTTCGACGACGTGCCCGTAAGAGTGAGCAAAGTCACCGCCGTGTCCGCGTCACTCACCGGCACGATCACCGCGCCAGTATTCGATCCCTGATCAAGCAGCCCGGCCTTCATCGTGCCGAAATACGGCACGCCCGGCGGCGCAGAAAAATTCACGTTCTGCTTGTTCGGACCGACTGTGACGGGATTCGTGAAGAACGCCGCGTTCGGCTGGATCGTCAGCCCCGTCTTCGTCGCCGTCATCGTGTAGTTGCCCGCAGAGAGTCCGGTGATCGCGTAGTAGCCTTCGGTGTCCGTCGTGTCGGTGTGCGTCGAGTCGGCCTTTACGACGGCATTTTCCACCGGCACGCCGAGCGTTGTTGTCACGACGCCTTGGATGAAGAAGGTGCTGCTCGTGCCGACCTGCACGAGCAGTTGCCCGGTCGTCGTCATGCCCTTCTTGTCCGTCACGTAGCAGCGCACGGTTTTCGTCCCCGTCGCGCTCCAGCTTTTCGCCGCCGTGGTGCTGTTGTTCGCGGTGAAAGTCCCATCACCCCAGTCCCAAAAATAGCCCAGCGAGTCGCCGTCCGGGTCGGTCGCTGTCGCGGTGAAAGTCACGCTCGCATTCGCCGCCGGGTTCACATTCGTTGCCGTCACCACCGCCGTCGGCTTCCGGTTTCCCGCGAACGCTCCGCGATTCACCGTCACATCAATCCACGCCACGCCGTTCGCATCCGTGCCGCGCAGCACGGGCGTGATGTGGATGCTTGCGGCTGTGTCGGAAAAAGTGCGCCCGATCAGCAGCGGCGCATCGTCGAGGCTGCCCGTCCCCGGCGTCCAGTCGAGCAGCAGAGGCTTCATGTTGCTGATATTCACATCGCCCCAATTCAGCAGCACGCCGTCCTTCGCCCAGGCGTTCGTGTCCGTATAAAGCTGGCGGTATTCGATCCAGTAATCGTCGCCCGTGCCCGTGCGATCCACCGCGATCGCCTTGTCGCCCACGGCGGCGCTTTTGTCGAACGCCCGGATGCGCGTGGTCGTGCTGCCGTCAGTCGTGATTTTCACCACATCCGCATCCACGAGCCAGTCGAGGTAGTTTTTCTGGCGCGCGCCAAAGTGCGCGTCCGTCGAACTGCTCGCACCGCCCATGTGGTCGTAGGGGTTTCCATATTCCACCGCTGCACCGCTGCCGATGACGGTGCCATCGTCTGTGTTCCAGTAGCCCGCGTGATTGAGGCCAAAATTATGCCCCACCTCATGGCTGCACACACCGAGATTCCATTGCGAATTCGCAAGCCAGGCGCCGCGCGCACCCACGTAGGCGACGCCACCAAAGCCCACGCTCGGCTTGCTAGCCGTGACGACGACATCGTGCGTGTAGTTCGTGTAATTGAAGCCCGCCGCCGTCGCCGCCGTGCGCGCCGCCGCGAGCATCGTCCCGAAACTCGTGTAGCTCGCGTGCCCGTTTGGCAGGCGCAGCGTCGGCGTGAAATCCGATCCCGCGCCCTGCGTCGTCCAAGTCATCTTGCTGAACGACATTTCCGTCCAGTGCGTGGACATGTTGTTGATGAGCGACGTCAGCGTCGCATCGCTCACCACCTGCCCGGGAAAGTCAGGGAAATCCACGCGGATGATCAGCAGCTTCTTCGTGCCTTCCGTATTCGTACTCTGGGCGACCACGCCGCTGCCACTGCCTCCCGCCATCGCCTCCGCGCCCGACGCCGCGAAGAGCGCATCGAGCGCGTGATTCGGCCCGCAGAAAAAAGTGTGCTGCGCGCCATCCCAATCCACCACGACTTCATCGCCGGTGGTGCTTGTGACCTTCCCGGAGGTCGGGCACAGCGGCGCACCCGCGCCCGCCGCGCGCAAGTCCGCGACCTCGACCGGCTCCAGCACACGCCCCGGCAATTCGGTGAGCGCGACTTTTCCATCGAGCGCCACGCCCTGCACCGCGATGTCCGCTCGCGTCTGCACGCGATCACGCTGGCCAAAGGTGAACGCCGCAAACTCCCGCCCATCTTTCATCGTCACCGTGCGCTGCACCGGCTGCACCGTGAACCCGATGCCTGGAGCAGGCATCGCCGCGACCACCGACAGATCGCCGCGTCCCGAAATTCGTTCCTCAAGCTGCGCGAGAATCGCCTCGGGCAATTCCCGGCGCACCGTCTCCGGAACCGCAAGTTCGAGCGCGCGCCGCGGGTTTTGATCGATCAAATCCGCCATCTGGTTCCGCCGCTCCTCGGCAAGCACGAGTCCCTCGCCCACGAGCGCCGCCTTCTCCGCCGCCGTTCCCGCCTTTGTAAAACGCAAAGTCCAATCGCGGAAACTTGCGAACACCGGCTCCGCCCCCGGCTCGAGCCAGCGCAGATCCGCACGCATCGGCAGCGTCACCTCCGGCGGCAGCGCAGGCAGCGCACGCGGCTTCACTTCCGCAACCGGCGCGGGCCGCGCGGGCGAATCCGGCGCGCGCGCTGAAATCGCGGCGTTTGATTTTCCGGCGGCCTCCTTTTCAACCACCGCCACCACTGTCGTGCGCTGCGACCGCGGAGCCATCCTCCACAGGACGCAACAGGCCAGCGCCACGGCACAGGCGAGCAATGCAACGAAATGCCGACGCTGAAGTTGGGAGCGGTTCATGGGGAAGGAGAAAGGCCGCAGTCCGCCGCGCACCGGCGTCCGCTGACGTCGGCACGGGCGACACCGCGAACTGATTCACATATTGCCGGAGAGGGCAACTTGCAACCCGGATCACGTCTGGCTGACGCATCAAAACACCGGCGAGCATTTCAAAGTCCAACGCCCAACGCCCAAGGTCGGAATCTGAACGCGAAGCGCTGCTTGCTTTGCCCGGTGGACGTTAGATGTTGAGCGTTGAGCCCGCCGCAGGCGCCTTTCTCCATGCAACGATCTGCCGGTTGGGGAACCAAAATTCAGCATGTTCCCCAGCGACGAACGATCCGAGATTCACCGTACCGGTGCCCGGTGTGAAGCGTCACGCCTGCGCGCCACCATATCCATTCACACGGGCCGTCGCGCAGGCCGACACCTGCCCGCCCCGATTCAAGCCGATCGCGAAGCTGGGATTCCCACCCGGCGCGCCGTGTCCGGGGAGCGTACGTTCCCCGGAAAAGTTCCCTTGAATCCAATGCTTGCAGCCGGGGCACATGCGGACGCATTTTCCCCGCCCGCAAAACTCCATGCTGACCGAAATCATCCTATCCTCCGCGCTGATCGCGACCGTCGCGTGGAGCGTGCTGGCGGCGCGACTGCACCGGCGGCAGCTCGCGGAGCTGATGCGGGAAAAAGTGAAGGCGCAGACGGAGGAAAGGCGCGTGTTCGATTTCCTCCACGGCATCGGCGAGGCGCTGAAAGATGATTCGCACGCGGGAGACCTCGACGGCCTGATCGTCGAGGGCGCGCTGCGGATTCTGGAGGCCGACGGCGGCACCCTTTACCTCACGAACAAGGCGGGCACGATCCTGAAGCCGACCTACGTCTCGAAAGGATCGCCGCCATTCGTGGAACTGCCGAAGCTGCAAGGCTCGGCGCTGACTTCGCTGAACGCGCAGATCCGGCTGCAGGCGGTGAAGGTGGGCGAAGGCCTGATCGGCAGCGTCCTCTCGGACAACACGGCGCTTTCGCTGCTGCCGAAGAGTGAAAAACTACGCATTCTGCTCCCATACGGCGTGAACTCCGCATTCATCGCGCCGCTGGTCTATGCGGGCGAAAATCTCGGCGTGCTCGCACTCGCGCGGCTGGGAAAAAGCGAACCGTTCGGCCCGGAGCACTACAACACTTTCAAGGCGCTGGCGGAACAGTCGGCATTCTCGCTTTTCGACGCATTCCTCCACCACGAGGCGACGGAGAAAAAGCAGATCGAAAAGGATCTGAACATCGCGAACGAAGTGCAGCGCATCCTGCTGCCGAGCGAACCGCCGGTCGTCGGAGGCTACGACGTCTCCGGGACAAACATCCCCGCGCGCTACGTGAGCGGGGATTATTTTGATTTCATCCCGCTCGACGAGGATCGCTGCGGCGTGGTGATCGCGGATGTCTCCGGAAAAGGAATCCCGGCGGCGCTGCTGATGGCCATGACGCGGACCGCGCTGCGCCTGCTCGCGATCGGCTCCACGCAGCCGGCAGAGGTGATCCGCAAGCTGAACGCCCAACTTTATCCCGACATCCGGGAGGACATGTTCATCTCGCTCGCCTTTGTCGTGCTCGATCGCCGCACCAATGAGGTGAAGCTCGTCCGCGCGGGACACGACGCACCGCTCGTCTATCGCGCGGCGGACAAGAGCGTGAACCGCGTGAATCCGCCGGGCATGGCTGTGGGAATTGACAGCGGGGGCGCATTCAATAGGGTCACGAACGAATTTGCCCTGAGCCTCGAGCCCGGCGACTGCCTCATCCTTTACACGGACGGCGTCACCGAGGCGCAAGACCGGAATGGGGACGAGTTCGGGTTGGAAGCCATGACCCGCTCGGTGCAGGCGAGCGCGTCCGAGGGCGCCGCCGGCATTGTCCAGCGCGTCACGAGCGACGTGAAAACCTTCATTGGCGACCAGCCACCGCACGACGATATTACACTGATTACCATCTTGAAAAAATGAGCACACCAAACGTGGACACCGAAGAAACACCCGAATCTGCAGAACGCACCGCCGAGGAGACAGCGACTGACGCGCTTCAAGCCGAGGTGGCAAAGTGGAAGGACGCCACGCTGCGCGGGCAGGCCGAACTCGACAACTATCGCAAGCGCGTCGCCCGCGAACGCGACGAGGATTTCAAACGCGCGCAGGCCGTGCTGCTGGAGCGGCTGCTGCCGGTGCTGGACAACTTCGATCTCGGCATGATGGAGGTTCGCAAGGGCGATCCCAAATCGCCAATCGTTGTCGGCATGGAGATGATCGAACGGCAGCTCAAGGAGTTCATGAGCGGCAGCGGTGTGGAGATGATCGAGACGGTTGGAGTGAAGTTTGATCCGAACCTTCACGAGGCGGTGAGCCAGGAGGATGACGCGAAGATTCCCGAAGGCAGCATCATCCGGCAGTTGCGCCGCGGCTT
>JBDSAR010000295.1:0-3934 GCA_039922035.1 Chthoniobacteraceae bacterium | reverse complement strand
GTCCTTCAGCGTCTCCACCTGATTGCACGCACGGGCAATGATGCGCCCATTGTGGACGATGACCGCGCCGACCGGCACCTCGTCCTGCTCCCACGCGCGGCGGGCCTGCCGCAGGGCCTCGCCCATGAAGTATTGGTCGCTGTGAAGGTCTATGATTTCATCCATGTTTGAAACGAGGCGGAGATTTCGGTTGCGTGTCAGTGCGAATCAGTTAAATACGCCGCCCCTTTTTTAACCCACACGGCCTTTCCTTTATGTCGAAGATCATCGAGAAAATCAACAAGTCGCAGCTCAAGTCGGACCGCAACGGCTTCAACGTCGGCGATACCATCTGCGTTCACACCATCGTCAAGGAAGGCGACAAGGAGCGCATCCAGAAATTCACCGGCATCGTCATGGGCCGCCGTGGCGTGGACATCAACGCCGCGTTCACCGTGCGTCGCATCAGCTACGGCGAGGGCGTCGAGCGTGTGTTCCCGCTGCACTCGCCGCGCATCTCGAAAATCACCGTCGAAAGCGCCGGTGCCGTCCGTCGTTCGAAGCTGAACTACCTCCGTGGCCGCAGCGGCAAGGCCGCCCTGTCCGTGAAGGACAAGGAGCGCGCCGTCGAGACCGCCGCTCCCGCGGCGGCGAAGTAGCCGTGTAAATTTCCATCCCCCAGTCCCCCCCGATGGCTTGCAGCCTCGCGCATGAGGAACTCCTTCGTGCGCGAGGTTTGCTTTTTGTGGCAGGCGTGGATGAGGCCGGGCGCGGGCCGCTCGCGGGGCCGGTCGTCGCGGCGGCAGTGATTTTGCCGGAGGGATTCCGGCACGAACTGCTGAATGACTCGAAGCAGCTCACCGAGCGCAGGCGCGATGCGATTTTTTCTGAAATAACGGCGAGCAGCGAAATCCGCTGGGCGCACGCGATTGTCGAGAGCGATGAGATCGATCGTCTGAACATCCTCCGCGCGACGCACGAGGCGATGCGCCGCGCCGTCGCGAAGCTGAAGCCGCAGCCGGAGCACGTGCTCATTGATGGCCGGCCCGTGCGCCCGTTTCCCATCGAGCAGACCGCGCTCGTGGGCGGCGACGCGCTCAGCTTCAGCATCGCCGCGGCGAGCATCATCGCGAAGGTCACGCGCGACCGCATCATGGTCGCGCACGATGCGAAATTTCCCGGCTACGATTTTGCCCGACACAAGGGCTACGGCACGCCACAACATCTCGCAGCGCTGAAAAAAAATGGGCCTTGTCCGATCCATCGCCGGTCTTTTCTTCCCGTCCGCCAGGCGGAACTCGGGCTCTGATCCGCGTCACGCGCTCGGCAGGCGAGGGGAGCGGCTCGCGGAGAAATATCTTCGCAAGCACGGTCACAAGATTCTCTTCCGAAATTTCCGCGCAAAGGGAGGCGGCGAGGTGGATCTCGTCTGCCGCGACATCGCTGAGAGCACGCTCGTCTTCGCAGAGGTAAAGACACGCACGAGCGACGAAGGCGGACGTCCCGCTGATGCGGTGGATTTTGCAAAGGAGGCGCTCATCGCCCGTGGCGCACGCGCTTGGCTGAAGCTGCTCGATCGGCCCGAGGTGCCGTTTCGATTCGACATCGTCGAAGTCGTCATCGGTGCGGGGAAGCCGCGCATCAACGTGATCAAAAGCGCATTTATCCTGCCCGAGGAGCGGCGCAGAATGTAGCGCCGACGACTCGTCGGCACGTGGCGAACGCCTGCAAGAATACCCGGCGGATACAAATGGGATCGCCGTCCCGAACGATTCCTAAATCGTATCCGAAAGGACCGCGTTGTCCGTGTGAGCACGGTGTTTCACTCAGTGTCGGGCCGACGGGCCGTCGGCCCCACATTAGGGCTGCTCTCCCTTCTCTTTTTCGTGCGGCTTGCCTCCCTTGTTCTCGGAGTTGCGCTTTGCGTTTTCCATTGCCTCCTCCGCCTCGTGCCTCACCCGGTCGAATTCCTTGCGGAGCCTTTCGAGATGCTCCTTCGGGACTCCCGTTTTCTCCAGCTCGCGTTGCAGTTTTTCGAGCTGCCCCTTGAGCGCTTCGCCTGCTTCGCCGGTCGTCCAGGAGCGCATGTCCACGATCACGCCGGGGTGCTTTTCTTTCCATTGCTTCAGCATGTCCTGCATCCGCTCGCCGGGAACTGCGCCGGGGCCGCCTTGAAAACCGCGCATGCCGGGCCCCATTTGCAGCCACTGCATCGGCCCGGCCTCACCGGGTTCGATCTCGTGCTCGATGAGCGTGACGCTTGCATCCTTGCGCTCCCCTTTGCGGAGATACGTGAGATTCACAGTGTCGCCGGGCTTCTTCATCGCGATCAATTTCCGAAGCTGCGAGGGCTCGACGAGAATCTGATCCTCGAAACGCAGCAGGATATCGTTCGGCTGCAGGCCGCCCTTCGCCGCGGGGCTCTCCGGCGCGACGTGATTGACCACCACGCCTTCGCCCGGTGCGAGTGAAAGCTGCGCGCGGACGACGTCCTGCACGGGCTCCATCGCGATGCCAATCCAAGGGCCCTTCTCGTGCTTCGGGTTCCGCATGTTCGGCTGGCCGGGTGCGCCGACGCTGACAGCGCCCGATGCGCCGCCCTTTCCGAATGTGAATGAGTTGTTCCCGTCGCCAAGTTTGAATGTGCGTGTCTCCTTCTTGCCGTCTATGTCAATGGTGACGGTCGCAGTGCCGTCCACGGAACTGACCACGGTCGAGGATGAGTTCGTCGTGTCGGCTTTGCGGCCTTCCTTTTTCTCGTCGGGTTTCCTGTCGTCCGCGTGTGCGAGCGGGAGGGCGAGCAGCAATGCGGCGATGGTCTTGGTCAGGATGTTTGGTTTCATGATTTTGGGATTGGGTTGTGGGTTTGTTGCCGGTGCAGAAAGTGATGTCCCGGACTCGCTCCGAGTCTTGGTCGCCGAGCGGAGCGGCGGAGGGGATGAAGATTAAGAGGCGGATGGCCTCAGTAGATCTCGAGCGCGACGGGGATTACATCGCGTCGCGTCGTCGCGATGTGCAGCGTACTGCCACCGGCGCCAGCGCGCACGGTGTCGTGCTCCAGCCACTCCACATCCACGATGCGGTATGGCTGCTGGTTCGGGGCGACGACGATGCCCACAGGGCGTGCGCTCACGAGGTAGTCCTGGCTCTCGACCGGCATCGGCGCATCCGCCGATGCGGTGCCAGCCGGAGCGTTCCCGTGCCCCACGTTCGCGCGATGGTGCTCCAGCAGGGCGAAAGTCGAGACTGCCACGCCCGCGCTCGTTCCGATCGGAAGAAGCCAGCGCAGCAAGAGTTCGCGCCACGCGGACTTTTTCTCCGGCGAATTGACTTGCGATCGCGTCGCCGTGAGCCGCGCCATGAACGAATCCTCAAGTTCCGCCGGGCGCAGTTTCCGCAGCGCATCTTCGATGGGATCGTGATCACTCACAGTACGACTCCTTTCAAAATTTCGCGCAGTCCATCAAGCGCGTAGCGGTAGCGCGAGGCGGCGGTGTTCAGCGGCACGCCGGTGGTCTCGGCGATTTCCTGAAAAGTGAGGCCACCCCAGACTTTCAGCGTCACCACTTCGCGGTAGATCGGTTGCAGCGATTTCACGGCTTCCTCCAGCACGCGTTGCGTCTCGCGCTCCTCGACGTCCGGCAAAAACCATGCCGCATCGGGCCCGCCAGCTTCCGATTCGCGCGCGCTGCGCCGGTCGCTGCTGCGTGCGAGATCGATCGCGCGACGGCGGATGGTGGCAAAGACGAGCGCGTCGGGAGGCATCCCATCGGCGCGTTTCCACGACTCCACGAGCGCATCCTGCAGCACATCCTCCGCATCGGCCTCGCAGCGCGTCTGCTGACGCGCGTAGAGGTGAAAACGCGGGCCGCAGCGTCGCAGCCAGGCGCGCCATTCGTCGGGAGAGGGTTCGTGATGCACGGGAGGGCAGACATGTTGTCACCTTTCACGGCGT
>JBDSAR010000294.1:0-7086 GCA_039922035.1 Chthoniobacteraceae bacterium | reverse complement strand
GGCTCGCCACGGCGTCGCGGGATTCACCTGCAAATTTCACGCGGCAGATTGCGACGAGCGCGACAGTGAGGCTGTCCACGCCGTAGCCGACGTACGCCTTCGTGCCATCTGCACGGACCACGTCGCGCGTGAAGTGGTTGTTGCTGGTGCGCGAGCCGCCGCCCTTGTTCCACCAGCGGAAGCCGCGGTATTGCTGGTCGCTTTCCACTTTTCCATCCGCGCCGACGATCTCGTGGCCCTGATTCACCGGCCCCTCGAAGTCGGGCGGCGTGATCCAGTTGTTGTGAAAGTTGATGCTCATCCCGTTGTCGAAATCCACACGCACCTGCACGGCATCGTAGGCATTAATGCCATCACGAACGAGACGCTTCTTCTGCCCAACAGCGGTGAGCGAGACGGGCTTCGACCTGTAGTACGAGTAGATGAGATCGGTCCAGTGCGGCCCGACGTAGCTGAAGGGATCGCTCGACTCGACCCACTTGAATGTGCTCGTCGAAACTTCGAGCGGCTCCTCAAGATACGCCGTGCCGTAAAGCGGCGCACCGATGCGCTTCTGGATGTCGTCGCGGATGCGCAGGTGATCGGGATCGTAGCGCTTGTGCATGTCCACTCCGACCACGCGGTTCTTCGCGCACGCCGCCTCGATGATCTGATCGGCCTCCTGCGTCGTGAGGCACATCGGCTTTTCCGTGAGCACGTGCGCGCCCTTCTCGAGTGCCGCGAGGATTGGCTGCGTGTGCAGATGATCCGGTGTTGCGACCGCGAGCACGTCGAGGTCAGGAAAGTCGCTCAGGATGTCATGCCACGGCTCCTCGCCCGAGTAGCACTTCGGCGAATGCCCGGTCCATTCCGCGAATGCGGCGGCGGATTTCTCGGCAGATTTTTGTGAGCGCGTGGCGACGGCAACCAGGTCGAACTTCACCTGCGAAAGCTCGCGCGCATATTTGTCGAGGCCGACGCGGGCAAGCTGGCCGGCGATGCCGAAGCGCTGGAGATCGGCGTAGGCGCGGAGGTGGACATCGCCGCCAAACATGCCGGCGCCGACGAGGGCGATTTTGATCGTGGGTTCCATGAGGTGAGGAGTGGCCCCTTGTTACACTGCGGCATTGTGAAATCCCCGCCTTTTGTCACGACTTGTCCTACTTTTGTGCCGCACCGCGGCAAATGAGATGAAAGCCGTCCTCGAAAAAACTCCGCACGATCAGTGGGAATCCTTCCACTGCGAAGTCGTGCGCGGATCGAGCTACCACGCGACGTGGCACTTTCACCCGGAGTATCAGCTCACGCTCGTGCTGGAGAGCCGCGGGCACCGCATGGTCGGCGACAACATCACGCGGCTGCGGCGCGGCGACCTCGTGCTCGTCGGTGCGAATCTCCCGCATGTGTGGCATCAGGAAACTCGCGGCAGCCAGCGCGGAAAGGTTCACGCAATTGTCGTGCGCTTCCTCGACACATTTCTCGGTCGCGAGTTTCTCGAAAGGCCGGAACTGGAACCCGCGCGGATGCTGCTGCAAAAGGCCGCGCGCGGGTTGCACATCACCGGGCGCACGCGCGATGCCGTCGCGGATGCGCTGCGGCGGCTCACCGATTCCACGGGTCTCGCACGTATCCGCGAGCTGCTCGCCATCCTCGACACGCTGGCCAATTCGCGCGACGTGAAGCCAATCGCGAGCGCGGGCTTCGTGCCGCGTTTTTCAAAGGACGATCAGGAGCGCATGCAGCGTGTCTTCAGCTACATTGACCGCCATCTCACCGGCGAAATCGATCGCACGCGCGCGGCAGCCGAGGCGCATCTCAGTCCCGGAGCATTCAGCCGGTTCTTCAGGCTGCGCACCGGGCGCACGCTGCCCGAATACGTGAACACACTGCGCATCGGCCGCTCGTGCGAGATGCTCGCGGAGGGAAAATGGAAGATCGCCGACATCGCGATGGAGTGCGGCTTCGCGAACCTCGCGAATTTCAACCGCCACTTCCGCAGCGTCACAAAACTATCACCGCGCGACTACCGCCGGCGCTTTCTCGACAACGCCGGTTAGGCGAGCCACTCGCGCAGCTTCGCGAGATCCTTCCTCATGTTCGCGATCATTTCCTTGCCGGTGCCCAGCGTCTTGTATTCGTGATGCTGGCTGAGCGGGCCGGCAAACTTGCTGGCCTTGAGATTCGTGAGGAAGCTCTTCTGGACGCTGCCTTCGCCGAAATTACACCACAGCGGCTGCCAGCCTTTCGGACCCTTCTCCCAGTAAAAATCCTTGAGATAGACTGCGACGTAAAACGGTTCCATGAGCCGCGCCTGGATGGGCCACGACAGACCGCCTTCGAGCGTCGCGTGGCCGATGTCAAAACACACGCCGATGTGCTTCGGATCGAGGTCGCGGATCATCGTCCACAGATCCCACAGCGGTGCGCCGACGTAGTCCGCCCCGGAGTGATTCTGCCAGCCGCCCTGGACGCCGACCTCGGCATTGAATGCCGCGAGATCCTTCAGCGCCGCGCCCTGTTCGCGCACGGTGTCCGCGACCAGCTTGTCCTTCACGTATTTGGAAAAGCCGAAGCGGTATTTTTTGATCCCGAGCTTCGCCATCGTGCGCAGGACTTTTTCCGCGAGCGGATCGAGCTTCACGATTTCCGATGTGACGATCTCGACCGTCTTGCCGCGCTTCTTCAGCGCCTCAACCATCTTCGGCAAATCCTCCTCGACGCGCTCGGGCAAAATGTGTCCGGCCTTCGAGCGCACTCCGCACTCGATGCCATCCCATCCGATATCCGCGACTAGGTCCGCCGTGTCGTCCGGGCTCAGCTTGTCGAACGGCTTGCTGAACGCGATGATCTTCCAGTTGTTTAAAGGCGCTGCGGTGGCTGCCGGAGCACCGACAGCAAGCGCCGCTGCGGCAAGCGCGGCCTGCTTTGCAAATTCACGACGGGAGACGGGAGCGATGGGATTCATGCGGGGAGTGGTTTGGATTGTTGGGATGACAACTGCCTTCGCACCGTTGTGCGAGCAAGATTCGATGAAGCCGCAATCGTGAGAGCGCGGGTGCTTTCGTCGCGAGCAATTCAGCCCGCCCTTTCACCAGCGCGGCTACAAGGGAAGCCCGATTACGAGAGAAGAATTCGCACCGCCGAAGCCGAAGGCGTTGTTCATCACGTTCTGGAAACGGTCAGGGCGGCCTGTGTTCGGGACGACATCCATGTCGCACGCTGGATCTGGTGTGCGCAGGTGCAGCGTCGGCGGCAGCCACTGATCGCGCAGCGCGAGCGCGCAGATGGCTGTCTCCATCGCCGCCGTCGCACCGAGCGGATGCGCGGTGAACGGCTTTGTCCCGCTGACCGGCGGCGGCGTGGCCCCGAAGACCGTGCGGATGCATGCGAGTTCGTTGGCATCGTTGAGCTGCGTGCCGCTGGCGTGCGCGTTCACGTAGCCGACCTCTTCCGGTCGCACGCGCGCATCCGCGAG
Source organism: Chthoniobacteraceae bacterium (assembly GCA_039922035.1). Classification (GTDB taxonomy): domain Bacteria; phylum Verrucomicrobiota; class Verrucomicrobiia; order Chthoniobacterales; family Chthoniobacteraceae; genus SXWH01. The sequence goes on along the minus strand of JBDSAR010000294.1, from coordinate 3,632 downwards.
CGCGGCGCGCATGCAGGCGGTGACGCATTCGCCCGAGGGCATCGGGGTCGTCATGTGGGAGGCATCGTTGTTCAGCGCATAGCCGAGCACCTCAGCGTAAATGCGCGCGCCGCGATGGACGGCGTGTTCGTATTCCTCGATCACGAGCGAGCACGCGCCCTCGCCCATCACGAAGCCGTCGCGATCCTTGTCGAACGGGCGGCACGCGAACGCGGCAGGCTCACCCTGCCAGCGGCTCATCGTCTTTATGAAATCGAATGCGGCGAAGGTGAGCGGACTGAGCGGCGCCTCGGCGCCGCCGGCGATCATCACATCGGCCCAGCCGTCGCGGATGTAGCGCATCGCCTCGCCGACGGCCACCGCGCCGCTCGCGCAGGAGTTTGAATTCGTCGTGCCGACTCCGCGAAAGCCACATTCGAGCGCGATGTTGCTGTGAGCACTGCCGCCGAAGACCTGCAAGGCGAGCGTCTGGTTCACGCCGCGCGGTCCCTTTTTCAAAAAGCGCGCGTGCTCCGCCTCGGCATTCGAGATGCCGCCGAGCGCGGTGCCGAAGCTCACACCGGCGCGGGCATTCGGCTCCTCACGGCTCCACGGCAGGCGCGCGTCTTTGAGGGCGAGCAGCGCGGAGGCGACGGCGAATTGTGCGTAGCGATCGAGGCGCTTCAGGCGGTGCGGCGGGAAAAAACGGGAGGCATCCCAGTCCCGCACTTCACCGGCATTTCGCGCGTGGAAGGCGGAGGCATCGAAACAAGACACTGGCGCGATGCCGCTGCGCCCCTCACGGATCGCCGACCAGAATGCTTCCAGCCCGACGCCGCACGCGGCGATGGGGCCGATGCCGGTGATCACTGCCCGGCGGCGCGGTGGAGCTTTTTCTGACACGGTGTCGGGCATTGGTGTTGCTAGCCGCGTGAAGGTGTGGCCGGCGAGGACGCGCGGCGCTCCACGCTCCAGCGCGTGAAGCACTCATCGCCCGCCCGCTTCATCTCGATGAGGCGCAACTGCACACTCTTCGGCAGAAATTTTCCCGGCACACCGGTGAGCGTCGGCGCACCGCTCCCGCCGAAGACGATCGGACAGAGCGTGAGGTGGATTTCATCGAGCAAGTCGGCGGCGGCAAAAGAGCGCAGCAGGGTTCCCCCGCCCTCGCAGACGAGCCGTTTCACGCCGTAGTCCACACGAAGAATGGTGAGCGCGAGAGCGAGGTCCACTTCGGGCGTCGGATTGATGAAGATGTCCGCGACCTGCGCGAGTGCATCGCGTGTCTTTGCAGGCATCTTGCGAGTGGTGAAAATCACGATGGGCGCGCCGGGCGTCTGGAACACGCGGAGCATAGGATCGATGCGTCCGCTGTTGCTCACGATCACGCGCAGTGGTGGCTTCTTGGCACGGATGCCGGGAATGCCGAGCGTCATCGTATCCGAGGCGAGTGTCCGTGCGCCGACGAGCACTGCGTCGCACGCGGCGCGGATTTTCACGAGGCGGCGCTTGTCGGATTTCGAGGAGAAATCGCTGGGCGTGAAATTGCGCGTGCTGATGCGGCCGTCGGCCGTCACCGCGAAATTCGCAGTGACGAACGGGCGCGGGAGCTTCTGCTGCGAGGATGCGGCAGCCATCACCCGATATGGGTTCCCTTGAACTGCGCCTCCGTTTCGGCACGGATGGCCTGACGCTGCGCCCGGCTCGGCCGGTAGAAAATATAGAAAAGTCCGCCGACGCCGCCCCAGAATGCGATGCACAGATAGCCGAGCACGGAGATCGTCGGCGCGACGTTTTGCTCGAGGTCCGCGAGCGGCGTGAGCACTTGATCAAAAAGCATCTCGCGCGCACCGAGGCCGCCAGGCGTGATCGGGATCGCGGCGGCGCCTTCGATGATGGGCAATGTCGAGTAGAGTTCGATGGCGGTGGGCTTGCGCGGGCCGGAGTCAGCGAGCGACTTGGTCGCGCACCAGAACGTCGTGTAGTGGGCCGTGTGCGCGAGGACGGAGATGAAGATCGCGCACAGCGTCGCGAACCACGCGCGGCCGTACAGCGCGTAAGCTCCCGAGACGGCCGCGAGGAAATTGCGGCCCGGCATTTTTTCCGGGAGCGCATGCACGAGGCGCAGCCCCGTCACGAGCCCGGCGAGCAGGATGCCGGAGACGCTCACAGCGAGGATTCCGAGCACCATGTACACGCAGTGTTTCGTGAACGGATCGCTCGTGAGCCAGTCCCAGCGGAACGCGGTGATGGCCACGGTGAGCACGCCGACGCCGAGCAGACCGAGCAGGCGATCCATCACGACGCTGAGCGCCGCGGAGGTCTTGCGACCGACGGGCGCCTCCTTGAGCAGGTAGTAGCCTTTGATCAGATCGCCGCCGGTGCCGCCGGGGATGAAGAGGCTGAAGAACAGGCCGACCATGAGCAGGCCGTAGAGCCGCCACCACGAGAGATGCACACCTTGCACGCGCAGCAGAATCTGCCACCGGATGCCGGCGAGGATCTCGAACAGGCCATACACGGCGACGCCAGCGGCGAGCCACCACCAGTTTGCCTGATGCACGGCATCGTTCAGCGCGTGGCGCTTGCCTTCGTCGCGGAAGACCCACCACAGCAGGAGCGCGGTGATGCCGAGCTGAAACAGCGCGAGGAAAAATTTCTTCATCGTCGGAATCCGGCGGAAAAGGCGCGTCGCACGCGTGGTGCGCCGCTCATTCGCCGAACTTCTCCTTCCACTTCGCGAGCGCGGTGGTGATTTCCTCCTTCGTGCGGCGCGGGCTCATTTCAAAGACGAAGAGCGTGTCCTTTGGCAGCAGCGGGATGAGGCGATCGTATTCCACGCCGCCGGTGAATGGTGCCATGTGGTCGCGGCCCGGCCACACGGTGTCGTGCAGATGGCAGCCGAGGAGCCGCGGCGCGACGCGCGAGAGCCACTCGAAGTGATCGAGGAAGCCGATGTTGTGCTTCACCTGCACGTGGCCGAAGTCGTGCCAGTAGCCGACGACATCCGGGTTCATGCGCGCGAGCACGTCGAGCATCTCGCGCTCGCTCGGGATTTCCTCAAAGCTGTGGCGACTCTCGACGCCAAGCCGGATGCCACGTTCTCCCGCGTAGTCCACCACGCGGCGCAGGCATTCGAGCATCCGCATGAAGGGCGCCACCTGCTTCGCCTCGCGCTGCTTCACGGCTTCGAGCTTCAGCGCGACGTATTCCTTCGAGAGGTGCTTGCCTTCCTCGGCGAGTTTCACGAGCGCGCGCGTGTAGTCGTCAATCGGCACGGAGCCGAGGTGCATCACCACGAATTTCGCGCCGACGCGCTTGGCAAAATCAATCGTCTTGAAGCTGTGCCGCACCGCGCGATCCCGTTCGCCATCGTGCTGCGCGCTGAACTGGTAGCAATCCGGCGACGCGCGCGGAATCTCCGGCGGCAGCGGGCAGAAATTGTGCAGCGAGGTGATCTTCACCTTGCCCGCCTCCCACATTTTCAAGATGCCCTCCGCGAGCGGCAGCCGGATGCCGTGGCCCAGCTCCACATTTTGGAAACCGAGATCGAGGATTTCTTCGAGCATCGCGACGCCATCCGTGTGGCGACCGGAATTCCAGCAGGTGGAGCAGCTCAGCATGCGTAGGGAGATGAAGCGGGATCGAGGATT
>JBDSAR010000293.1:0-5893 GCA_039922035.1 Chthoniobacteraceae bacterium | reverse complement strand
CATCCAGTTCAACCGCGCCCGCAGCGGGGCCAGTGTCGCATCGCACCAGTTTGCCAGTCGCCTCTACGTCTTCGGCTCGTATCGCACGGTCGCCGCGCACTACGGGCAGGATTCCAGTCGCTCCTTTGCCAGCGACCTCGGCGGGCTGCGGTTCAATGTCGCGCCCGCCGGCGGCGCGTATGCCGGCTGGCGTGCGGATGCCACGCTGCTCAGCGCGGGCACGCCCGTGCTTTGCCTCGGCTACGGCGCGGAATTTCACAGCGGCGACGAACTGCTGGCCGTCCGTTCGCCCGCGGGCTTTGTTTCAGTGACCGGCGCCTTCATGGAAAGCACGGGGCTGACTTTCGAGAGTGGCATGAGTGGCGGGCCGATTCTTTCCGAGGTTGCGCCGGATGACTTTCGCATCGTCGGAATCGTCGTCGCCGGATCGGATTCCCCGCCCGCCGCAGGCATCCGTGCGCTCGATGCGGCCGGCGCGGCATTCGTCGCCGCCTATCTGCGCTACTGAACGTCGCGCGCCAACCCGGAGGAGATTCGATTTTGCCTCACGCAAAGGCGCAAAGACGCAACGGGAACGTGAGAGCCGGAATCCTTTGCGACTTCGCGCCTTTGCGTGAGACCACTTTTTTACACCGCTCGGGCGAGGGTTCCCCGTGAAAATCTCCCGCGCCCTCCCATTCATCGCGGTTCTCGCACTGCTGATCGCCGCGGGATATTTTGTCGGGCAGCATTTTCAAAATGCGCGCAACGAACGGAACATCCGCCCTGCTGCAACATCTGCGCATGAGACCACGCCCGCCGCGTCGGCCGCCGTGCAGCGCGCGGAATCTCCCGCCGGCATGCTGACACGAATCTTCGACCGCCTGCGTTCCGGCAATCTTCAGCGCGGCGAACTCGCCGCGCTGCGCAGGATTCTCCTCGCCGCCGATCCGCATGAGGCGATGGCCGCGATCCTTTCCTTCCTCACGACAGGCCAGGATGCGCGGACGGGTGAGACCTTCGGCATTCAAAAGGGCGGGGGACTCGCCGGTGCGCCGACCTTCCGCGTGATGCTGCTCGACCTGTTCGGACGCATCGCGCGCGACGCGGGCAGCGATGAGGCGCTGACGTTTTCCAAGGCGCTGCTCACGCGAAAGACCTCCGCCGACGAATGGGCCATCGCCCTGCGCAACGTCGCGTGGAGCACGCCCGAGGATCGCGCATTTCTTGCCACGAAAATGCGCGAGATGCTCGCCTACCAGCCGTGGCGGCAGCAGCCGGGCGCGGGATTTCTGGAGGCGTTCGACGTGATCGTTTTCACGCGCGACCCCACCTTCGCCGCCGAACTCTCCACGATGGCGAGCAGTGAGGACGACGCGGTCAAACGCGCCGCCGCTGCCGCGATGGACCGCCTCAGCGAGATGGCTCCCCTCGACGTGATGAACTACCTCAACGGCCACCCGACGGAATTCGCCGACCGCCCCTTCCTGCGCGCCGACTATTATTCGAAGGCCGACCTCTCGCAGAACCAGCAGCGCCAGGCGGTGGAGGCTTACCTTGCACGGCCCGATGTCACCGTGGCGGAGAAAGACAAGCTGCTCTCCGTCTTTGCGAGTCCGGGAAGTTTCGTCGGCGACACGCTGGTCACCGATCCCACTGCCGCCGATGATCCGCCGCAGCGCACCGCAGGCCTGCGTGCAGCCGTGGGCGACTGGCTGAAAGGGAACCGTTACCCCGACCTCGCGAACGCGCTCGGGCAGCTCCAGCGGCGGCTCACGGAATAGCCCCGCTCAGCGCTCGCGCCGGATGCGCACGCCGGTGAACTCCGCATCCGGCAGGAAAAACTTCCGCAGCTCGATCTCGACTGCGGCAAGCGCAAAACGCCGCAGCAGCAGTGCCGCGATTTCCTCCGCGAGCGTCTCGATGAGCGTGCGTTCGCCACCCGCCGCGTGAGCCTTCACGAGTTGCGCCACCGCATCATAGTCCACAGTCTGCGAGAGCCGGTCTCGCATTTCAGCAAAGGTGCGCGTGGGTTCGAGGACGAGCGAGGCGAGCAAGCGTTGCGGCTGGCTGCGCTCCGCCTCCGTCGCGCCGATCCGGGTGGAAAGTTCGAGCCGGGAAATGAGGATACGATCGGGTTGAAGCGCCATGTTCTTCCAGGAAAATATTAGCCCACGCGGAACTTCACATCGCGCACCGCCCTGCCGAAGGTCTTCTTCAGTTTCGCCAGGATGTCCGCACGCAGCGTGCGATCGAGTTCATAGAGCATCGAGGGCTGGAGGACGCGGATGTGCAGCACGCCTTCCACGAGGCGCTGCGGAGTCGAGTGCTGCGCGATGAACGGGCCGACGATGTCCTGCCATGCGCGCATGATTTCCTCCTCGCGGACGCGCTTGCCGAGACCGAGTTGTGCGATGACTTTCTCCAACACGCTGGCAACAGACCGCGAGGTGTCCTGCGGAAACGGCCGCTCGGGCATTCCCCGCCAGTCGGCAATGACTTGGGAGCGGATTCGGGGATTCATGCGCAGCAATGATCACCCGAAATGGGCCGTGCGCACGCAAATTCCGAGCTGCTCCTATTTGGACGCCACAAAGCCATGAATTTCCTGGATTCCTGGATTCCAAATTCAAAACCCGACACCTCACGCAAACCGCGTGAGATCGAAATGAAATTTGAACAGGGCGCTTCTGCCCTTTGCCGCCGCTACTCGCCGTCGCTGCCGATCGCCTCGACCGGGCAGCCTTCCATGGCTTCCTTGCAGAGCTTCTCCTCGTCGGGATTCTCGGGCTGCTTGTAGAGGAAACTGTGGCCGCCGTCGTCGTTGCGCTTGAAATTGGCGGGCGCGGTCTCGCGGCAGAGGTCGCAGTCAATGCACTGATCGTCCACGTAGAATTTGCCGCTGACGTTTTCGGGATACTTGTTTGCTTGGTCGGCCATGGTCGGATTTGGGCGGCGAAAATAGCGGCCCGCGTTTGTTCGGCAACGCATTTTTTCCATGAGAGCCTTCCAAAATTCCGCGGAACAGTGATTCCGCGGATGATTGCTCATGGATGTCATGGATGTCACGGACGCCCCGGATGGTTTTCAGGCAGGTGCAGTTTCATCCGTGCCCATCCATGCAATCCGTGGTCAAGATATCCGCGCCGTCCCCGTTTTTTGCAGAGCTTCCACATTGGTCCGCCTGCTTTGAACGCTTCCCAATTTCACTTTTCCATGCACCCTTCACCCAACCCATGACCGACAAACCCGCTCCCAAACTCGTCTCCGCCGAAGGCTGGCATGTGCTGCATCTTTTCTACAAGGTCGAGCACGGCCAGTGGTCGCTCCTCTCGCCGGAGGAAAAATTGCGCGCCCGCACAAATCTCAGCGACCTCATCGAGGAGATTCGCAAGACAGAGGCCTGTCAGGTGCTCACATTTTCGATGATCAGCCCGAAGGCCGACCTCGGCTTCATGCTCCTCTGCGCGGATCTTCACGACGCGAACCGCATCGAGAAGCGCCTCACACTTTCGCTGGGGCCGGACGTGCTCACGCCGACGTACAGCTTTTACTCGATGACCGAGCGCAGCGAATACACTTCCACCGAGGAGGAATACATCGCGGAACTCACCGGCAAAGGAAATGAGCCGGGCACGCCTGAGCACGATAAGGCGCTCGGCGAATGGCGCACGCGGATGGAGCATTACCTCCAGCACCGGCTCTACCCCGTGCTCCCGCCATGGGAGGCGATGTGCTTTTACCCGATGTCGAAACGCCGCGGCACTGACGACCAGAATTGGTACGCGCTCACGCACGGGCAACGCAAGGAACTCATGGGCGGACACGCGCGTGTGGGCCGCAAGTGGGCGGGGAAAATCCTCCAACTCATCACCGGCAGCACGGGACTCGACGATTGGGAATGGGGCGTGACGCTCCTCGCGCACGACCCGATGGATCTCAAGGGCATCGTGTACGAGATGCGCTTCGATGAAGTGACGCATCGCTTCGGAGAGTTCGGCGACTTCTACGTTGGCCTTCAGTTGCCGATGGATGAAATTTTCCGCCGGCTGATGCTGTGAAGCCGCTCGTCGCCCTGCTCGCATCCGCCGTCTTGGCGCTTGGTGCAAATCCCTATCTGCATCTGCCGGACGACAAGCCGGTGGTGCGCGAATTCAAGGGCGAGGAATGGGACCAGGATCGCATCGGCATCAACGAAAAGGGCGATGGCTCCAGGCGCGCACCACTTTTCGCGACCGTTACCACGATCCGATTGGAGACGATGCCGTGGGGCGAAATTTACCGCATCACTTTCAGGGTTCTGCCTGCGGCATCTGAGCGGAATGTCGGGCCATACTACCTGCTCGTGACAGACAACGAGATCCTTCAACTGAACAGCGTGGACATGGACCGCGAGTTGCGGGTGATTCGGGCGATGAAGAAACAACCGCGCTTCGAGAAGGCGGACGTCGTCGCGCTGACGAAGGGCGCGCTGAAATTCAAGGACGGCCCGTGGGTCACCGAGGTTAGCCTCAAGGGAGGCGGCTGCCATTACCAACGATGGCACGATGGCTCCGGGCATTTCGGTCGCATGGTCTGGCGGAAGGGCGAGGGACTCGTGCAAGTGGCGATGGGCCGCGGTGCGGAACTCACCGGCTACGACCTGAAACTGGATTTGTCCGCGGCGAAAAAGTGAGCCCCGCGCCTTGAGATGCGGTCGGCTTTAGATTCATGGGCGAAGCGTTTCTGTGCCTCCAATCGGAAGCATGGTCCTCTCCCTGGACGGTGAACTGCTTCCGTTACGGAGTGCTTACCCTCAGTCGGATGAACATATTCTCGTTGCTGTCGATGGGCACGCTGAAGGTGTGCATGCTGCCGCTGCCGCTCTCGGTGATAGATGTCCAGCTTCCTGTGGAGAGGTCGGCTTTCCATTCCGCACCATAAATCACGCCACTTACCCCGGCGGGCTGTGTGAAGGTGATGACATAGTCGGTCCCGATGATCCGCGCCTGGGGAAGCATGATGGCGGCGACCAGTTCGGGATTTTGGGCCGGTCCGAGCAGGGCGAAGACGGCGAGATTTGGGACGCCCGTATGGTAGGGATCAGCGTCGTCTGCGGCGTTACCGGTGTTGCTCGTGGTGCCAAACCAAGTCAGCCGCCAGTTGTTCAGCGCCGTCAGCGTGGAGAAGGTCGAGACGGGACTGGTGTAGATCGTGCCGTTGACGTTGACCGCATACGCCTTGAACGAGTAGCCCGAATTTGCGTTGAGGCCGCCGGCATTGACCGTGAAGGAACCCGTCGTGCCGGGGTTGGGGAATTTCGTCACGCCCGTGCCGTTGATGAGCGGGTCGCCGTTCACCGTGGTAATCGAGTAAACAATCCCGCGTTCGGTGATCGCTGTCCCACCGTCGTCCGTCACATTCCCGCCGAGCGTGGCGCTGGTACTCGTGATGGCCGTCTGCGTCGGTGTGGTGACGGTGGGCAGGTTGCTTGCCCCAAATTCATCGGCTCCGATGTCCGGTGTGGCCGCGCTTCTCGTCCCGCCGTCGAAATCCACCAGCACCCCTGCGAGAGGCGTGCCAGCGTTTGAGACGGGCGACGCAAGGGCGGTGACATGCAGGTCGCTTGCGGAGGTGAATAGCGGGTCGGCGGAAACAGAGTTCGCATCCTTGAGCGTGGTCGCCTGCCAGATGGCCAGCGTCGTTTGAGCGGTGCCGGCCGACAGGCTGCCGACTGCGCCCAATACGCTCGATGTACCACTCACGACGAGATCGTTGTAGTTGGACGTCAGGGTCGCGTAGGTGCTATATGCCAGGCCGATCGCGTAGCTCTTACCCGTGCTTGTCGAGGTCTGTGTGTTGTAGAGTGCATTGTTCCTGACATCTACTGATGTAGCACTGGTGCCACCAATGGCCAATGCATAGGAGGGATAGC
>JBDSAR010000292.1:0-8374 GCA_039922035.1 Chthoniobacteraceae bacterium | reverse complement strand
TTCGGTGCCGATCGTCGTCACCGGACCATGGCCGGAGAGTACTTTCACGTCGTCGCCGAGCGGCCAGAGTTTTTCGCGGATGCCGTCGAGGAGCAACTGATGATCGCCGCCGGGCAGGTCCGTGCGGCCGATGCTGCCGGCAAAGAGCACGTCGCCACCGAAGAGGATGCGCTCCTTCTCTTCGAGGAAACACAGGCTGCCGGGGCAGTGGCCGGGGACGAGCAGCACCCGCAGATCGAGCCCTTCGACGGTGAGCTTCGGCGTTTCCTCGATGAGAAAATCCGCGGCGACCGGCTCGATTTCCCAGTTCATGCCGAGGCGCTTGAAGTAGTCCGGCACGGTGAGCATCTCGGTGCCGTCCGCATGATAGCCCACGCGGCAGCCGTGCTCGCGGCGGATGGCGGCGGCGTCCCACACGTGGTCAATGTGCCCGTGGGTGAGCAGCAACGTGGAAACGCGGAAGCCGCGCTTTTTCACCCATGCGGACGCGGTCTGCGGCGCATCAATGAGGATGCCGTGCGCCGGCAGGAAGAAGCAGTTCGTGTCGAAAATGCCGCCGGTGTGAATCTCGATTTGCATGAAAGGCCGGGACACTCGCGGCGAGGGGGCTGCATGTCGAGTGCGAGAATATGCCTGCGATTCCCTTGCGATCCGGGTGAACTCTGCCAATCTCCAAAGCTGGTTTTCACTATCCCATGAACGTCATCCGCTGTCTCACCCTGTCGGTCGCAAGTCTCATCGCATTCACGCCGACCGTCCGAGGCGGGGCTGATGCGGACTTCAAAAAAATCGCACCGAAGGTCGCGCAGACCGTGGGCGAACTGCTCGAGAAGGCGCACTACGGCCGCCGGCGGCTGGACGATACGGTGTCCAGGCAGTTCCTGAAAAACTATCTTGAGCGGCTGGATTACAACCACCTGTTCTTCACGCAGAAGGATGTGGACGGATTTTCCGCGAAGTATGCGACGACGCTCGACGACAGCATCATGGCCGGCGATCTCGATCCGTCCGTAAAAATCTACGAGGTGTATCGCAAGCGCGTGGAGGATCGTGTGGCCAAGGTGAAGGTGTCGCTTGGCGAAAAATTTGATTTCACCGGGACACGGAGCGTGGAGGTGAACCGGCAGAAATCGCCGTGGCCGAAGGACGCGTCCGAGGCCGATCAGATATGGCACGACCGGATCGAGGGAGAATTGCTCGATCGCACGCTCATGAACGACAAGGTGGAGACGCCGGTGAAGGTCGTCATGCGCCGCTACGAGCAACTCCTCCGCAGCCTGCACGAGCAGACGAACGAGGACGTGATGGCGGGATTTCTCAGCGTGCTGTGCGAGACCTACGACCCGCACTCGGAGTACATGAGCCGCTCGCAACTGGATAATTTCAACATCAACATGAGCCTGGAACTCCGGGGCATCGGTGCGGTGCTCGTGAGCGAGGAGGGCTATGCGAAGATCCGCGAACTCGTCCCCGGCGGCCCGGCGGACCTGAGCGGGCGCATCAAGGTGGGTGATCGCATCAGCGCCGTCGCGCAGGGTGACTCCGGATTCGTCGAGACGGTGGACATGAAGCTCGACAAAGTCGTGGAGATGATCCGCGGCAAGGAGGACACGACCGTGGTGTTGAAGGTGATCCCGGCGAACGCGACCGATCCCTCGGTTCGGAAGGTCGTGGAAATCGTGCGCAAAAAAGTGAAGCTCAAGGAGCAGGAGGCGAAGGCAGAGATCGTCGAGCGGAAAAAGGCCGACGGCACCACGATGCGGATCGGCTGGATCATCCTGCCGTCATTTTACGCCGACATGCAGAGGACCGGGACGAAGAGCACGACGAAGGACATCCTCGTGCTGCTCGAAAGGCTGAAGAAGGAGAACATCCAGGGCCTCGTGATGGACCTGCGGCGCAACGGCGGCGGGTCGCTCGAGGAGGCGGTGAACTTGACGGGACTTTTCATCAAGAGCGGCCCCGTGGTGATGGCCCGCGATAGCAACAACCGGAACTCCGTGCTGCGCGACAAGGACAAGAGCATCTCCTACTCGGGCCCGATGCTGGTGGTCACGAACAAGCTGAGCGCCTCAGCAAGCGAGATTTTCGCAGCGGCACTCCAGGACTACGGCCGCGCCGTGGTCGTCGGCGACTCGACGACGTTTGGCAAAGGCACCGTGCAGACGATGGTGGAGCTGGGGAACATGATCCCGCTTTCACTGAGCGGAAAGGAAAGGGGTAACGAGGCGGGCGCACTGAAACTGACCATCCAGAAATTTTACCGCATCTCCGGCGGCTCCACGCAGCTCCAAGGCGTGGCGGCGGACGTGAAGCTGCCATCGCTCTGGGATCAGGCGGACATCGGCGAAGTCGCGCTGAAGAACCCGATGCCGTACGACACCATCGAGCCTGCCACGTATGACAAGTGGGAGCAGCCTCTCTTCAAGTCCGAACTCAAGCAGCGCTCAAGCGTGCGTGTGGCCGCCGACGAGGAGTTCCGCTGGATTCTCGAAGACATGGCCCGCATGAAGAACCGCGTCGCGGAAAACAAGGTGTCGTTGAATGAAAAAATCCGGCATGCGGAACTCGACGAGGAAAAAGCCCTGAAGGAAAAGAGAAATGCCGAGCGTGCAAAACTGAAGCACCCGGAGGAGACGGTTTACTCGGTGACGCTGGACAATGCGGCCGATGCGGAACTCCCGTTGAAAAAGGAGAAAAAGATCACGAAGGACACTGCTGCGAAGAAGGGCGAGGGGACCAAGCCGGCGGATGGGGAAGACGCGGACGGCGAACTGGCTGCTGAGGAGGCTTCGTCGAAGATCGATCCGATTCGGAACGAAAGCGTCAATATCCTCCTCGATCTCATCGAGATGAATCGCACTCCTCCTGCTACGGCCTCGGCGGAAAAGAGCACCGCAGCCTCGAAATAGGGCGGTCTCCGGGAAGGTATCGCCGGGCCCTACGCGACCGGGTTTTTCTGACGTTCCGACATTTTTGCCGAGCGGATGGCGTCGAGTGTCGAGCGTACTTGGGAGAGCAGTTTCTCCTGAGTGTACGGCTTCGGGAGAAATCCGCGCAGTCCCTGACTGAGCATTGCCCGGACTTTGTCCTGTTCGGCAAATCCGCTGCTCAGCATGACCGCCACGCTGGGCTTGATTTTCCGGAGTGCGTCGAACACCTCCGAGCCGTCCATGATTGGCAGCGTGAAATCGAGGATGATCAGGTCCACCTCGTCCTTGAGCTGTTTGAAAATCTCCAGTGCCTGGAAGGGCTCGGCGGAGGTGACGACACGGTATCCCGCGTCGGTGAGCATCCGCTTCGCGAGGGTCACGATGAGCGCTTCGTCATCAATGATGAGGATCAGTTCCTTGGTCCCCGCTGGATTGTCTATTGCCACGGAGGGACGCTGCGAAGCGGGTGCCGGTGCGGGTGCCGGTGCTGGGGCGACCGGCGACTCGCCACCGAGCCTGGAGGCCAGTTGAGCGGTCACGTTCTTCGCCCTTTCGAGACTGGTCCGAAGAAATGCGAAATAGCGCATTCCCTCTGGGCTGGTCTCGCACATCGGCTGGATCGCCTTGGACGATTCAGAGATAACTTGCAGGAGATTGTTCAGATCGTTCGCGGCAGTCTGGAGCCACTGGTGGTCAGCGTCTGAGGACATTATGTTTTTTCAAGGCACCCGGCTTTGGCCGCCGCTTCCTCTGCATCGTGCGAAGAAACCGGGCGCGGAACCTGCCGGATGAGGCAGGGTAAAGCAGTTTCGGGGCTCATTGCCCACTGAATTATTCGGAATCGCAAAAAAACGCCTGCAGGGCGGGCATCTGGCTATTTCGGAAGCATGGATCAAATCCTGACCCCGAAGAAGTCCTGAAAGACCGTCGCGTACACCTCCCGCTTCATCTCCGGGAGCCACGCACGCTGGAATTCCGAGGGTGCGATCCATTTCCAAGCCCGGAATTCAGGGTGCTCGGTCTCCACGTTGATTTTCGAGTCCTTGCCGAGAAAGTCGCACAGGAAATAGGTCTGATCCTTCCCATCGTGGCCGCGCTTTTTCCCGCCGACGAAAAGGTAGCGGTAGCCGTCGCGTTTCTCAACGATCCGAAAATCATCGGGATCGAGTGAGATTTCCTCCCACAGTTCCCGGATGATCGCCTGCTCAGGAGTCTCGCCCTCATCCACGCCACCCTGCGGAAACTGCCACGCGCCGCGGATCGTGGAGCGCTCGCAGATGAGGATTTTCCCGTCGCGGTTTCGCAGGATGCCTGCGACGTTCGGCTGATATGTTGGCTCGGACTTGCTCATGGACTTGAAAAAGGCAGTGCTCGTGATCGTTGGGATTTTGCTGTTCGTCGGGATCTGGCTGCGCCCGTGGCTGCTTCCAGAACGTCAGATTCCGCGGGCGCAGGCAAGGCTTCTGTCGGCCATCGAGAGCCGTGATTTCGACGCGTTGGCCGGAATGCTTGCCGCGGATTTTCGTGACCGCTGGCAGCAGGACAGGCGCACCGCCATTGCGCGCAGCCGCGAGATCTTCGGGCAATTTGCGACGCTCACGATCGGGCGGGAACAGTCCGGCCTGCATCCGGAATCCGGCAGTTGGCTACTCTCGGAAAAATTGCGCCTCAAGGGACTCGGCGGACCGCTCGCGATGGCCGCGCGTGAGACGGTGAACGGCCTGCGCCAGCCCTTCACGATGGAGTGGCGGCGGCGAAGTTGGAAGCCGTGGGACTGGGAATTGAAATCCATCGCGCAGACCGAGATCGAACTGCCCGAATGATGTGATTGCATGCCGCCTCGTGCGCGGCTTCCATCCCGAACACCCCTTCACCTCCATGCGCGCCATTCTTTTTCTCCTCGTCCTCACCACTTCCGCATTCGCCCAGAGGACTGGCGGGACCACCGGGGGGACGACGAATCCCGCAAATCCAACCGCAACTCCCACGCCATCACCGGCTCCGACAGCGAATGCTACTCGCAACCTCTGGACCTGCACGCTTCCCGGCGGGACGTACCAGGTGCTCGTTTCCGCGATGCTCAGCGTGAGCACGCACGAATACGTCGTGGACGGTGCCGCCCGCGTGACTGAGGTGAACGTGGACACCGCGGGACAGTTCGCCGTGCGCTTTTACTTTATCGAGCCCGCCGTCGCAGCCGGTCCCGGCGGACTCGGCGCAGCGACGCTCGGCAAAGTGCAAAGCATCCTCACCGATGCCACGGATCGCAGCGGCACGGATGCATGGAAAAAAGTCGTGAAAAGCTACCCGACGACGACGCACGCGCGCACGATCGAATACCGCGTGAGCAGTAAGGATTCGCTCACGCAAATTTTCACAAGCGCCGCAAATAGCCATGCCACCGGCAAGCCGGGGCAAGTGAGCATCGGCAACTGACGCAGCGGTGGAGCGCCGCCCGTCCCGGCGGCCACGCCGAACACGCGCAGCGTCCATTTTTGGAGCGTGCTGCTTTTCCCCTGCAATCACGCGCAGGCAGGAGCACAAAGGCGCTTCGCGCGTGCCTTCGTGGCCGGCGGGGAGCGCGGCGTTCCGCTACTTCGCGTGCCCTTCGCTCACGTGCTGCTTCAGCACGTCGAGACCGAAGTCGCGGCTGAAATCGCGCCAGATGCTGTGGACGTGGTTCGCGTTGTTCTGCGTGTTGTCGTATTCGAGGACGAATGCCGTGTTCTGCACGCGGTAGTAGTGCGGTTGGCCGAGTTCAAACCCGCCCGCCCACGCGAAATGCACGCTGCCGATTCCGGCCTTCTCGATCTTCGAAAATTCCTCCGCCGCGACATCCGTGCGGCAGCGGAACAGATACAGTTTGATGATTTTCACGAGCGTCGCCTGCTGGTCCGCGTTCAGCTTCGATGCCGCGATGCCCTCGGGTTGCGTCGGGTTGGGCCGCTTCGGATCGTTGAAAATTTCCTTTGGCGCGTCGCCCACGATCACCGCGGCTTTGCGCTGCTCGTCGGTGAGCGATTTCACGAGCGAACGTCCGAGATCTTCCTCGAGGCCGAGCACGCGCAGACCCTTGCGGTCGCCCTCGCGCACCTCGCCGGGATTCGTGCCGAAGAACGACGGCGTCATCGAGGGCGCGCCGTCACCGGCGCTCGTGTAGTTGAACGACTGGTGGTGTCCCTCCCAGCGCCACGCCCACACTTTCCCGCCCGGCGTGCCGAAGACGCTCACGTAATACTTCAGCGGATCGCGCTTGCCGGTCGTGTCCTTTTCCATCTCGCGCAGGATGGCTTCGAGGCTCTGGATCGTCTCCGCCTTCTTTACGCCGTCCTCGCTCAGTCCGGTTTTCAAAAGCGCGCGCGCGAGTGCGACCTGCGGCGCGGTCATGTCCTTGAGCGGAAGTCCCTTTCGCTCGCGCGGGATGAAGTGCCAGTTCACGCGCTCGCCCTTCGCATCGCTCTCAAAGGGGAACGTCGCCTGCGCCTTCTGTGCCGGCGTCAGCGAGGTGAGGAAAGCGTTTGCGGCCTTCGCCATTTCGACGGACGCATCGTGTGCGAAGGCGGAGGAGGCTAGTGCGAGGAGGAGTGCGGCGGAGGTGATTTTCATGGTGAGTGGGTGGATGGAGAATCGCAGTGAGGCGGTGAGATTAGAGATTGTCACGCCAACTGTCCGGGTGCCGGCGGAGATCCATCACGGAGACGACGAGGATCGTGTCGCCGCGGATCTGGTAGATGATGCCGAATGGAAACCGGTGTGTGCGGCAGCGGCGCGTGTTTGGCGAGAGCCGCATCCACGCCTCGGGATTCCGCAGGATGCGACCGATGGCCGTATCCACCTCGCGGAGAAAATCTGCGCCGAGTCCGCGCTGTTCCGACTCGTAGTATTTGGCGGCCTTGGCGAGTTCGCGCAGCGCCGGGGAAAGGAATCGGTGCGTCACTTCACGATTTCCCGCCGCAGTTCCGCCATCGCCGCCGGGCCATCCACGGCGTTGATTTCCCCGCGGTCGAATGCCGCGATGCGATCCTCCGATTCGCGCGCCCACGCAGCGTCAATGTCCGCCTGCTCGGGCCCGTCGAACGAGCGCAGCAGCAGTTCCGCAAGCTCCGCGCGCTCATCTGCGGGGAGTTGCAGAAGGCTGGATTTTTCGGTGGCAGTCATGCGGAAAAAATAGCGGTCATTTTGCGGAAGGAAAAGCCCTACTTCGGCCGCTCGGTGGTGAAGCGCCACTGCTCGTCGAAAAATCCCGCGTCCACGATCTTGCCGGGGAATTTGTCATCCGGCGGCACGGTCGTGTCCACGATGGCCCAGTCGGGCAGCTTCGGCGTCTGCAGGGAGTTCGTCCCGCTCGCGCACGCGCGGCTGAAGGTGAAGCCGCTGTTGAGCACGACGTAGCGGTGCGGGTTCAGCGGGTTCGGGAAAATGAGGATCGGCAGGTGCGTCGCCGCGTCGTATTTCTTGCCGCCAAATTCGAGGCCGTCCTTCGTCCACTTCACGGGCAGTTTGTCGGCGATCTTTTTCAGCACGGCGTTCGAGGAGGGATCGCCCCAGAGGATGAGGTTGCTGTTTTGAATTTGCGCGTCGGTGAGGCTCGCATCGTCCACTGTCGGAGCGTCGCCGCGGAAAATCGCGCGCCACTGTTTCGTCGCGTGCGCGAGTTCGCGCTGCGTCCACTCGCCGAGCGTGGCGTTGAAAGGTGTGCCACTTGGCTTCACGAAGATGAAGCTATTCATGAAGGCGTGATCGATCGGGCCGCATACGCGAGGGGTTTTGCGGTTTCCCGAAACCGCCTTGTTGATTTCTTGAGTTTGCTCCTCGGAGATTTGGGCGACGCCTTTCTCGACATTCTGCTCTTCTACCCACACGCCTTTCACTTTTACCGACGACACCATTGTTGCGTTCGCCGGAAAGCGAAGTTCGTGTCCGTCCACGACGAATCTTTGGACCTTGGGCTTCACGTAAGACTCAATGCCGATTGCGAAATCCGCGACGTTCTTGGTTTCCACAACGAGTTGGCCGTCATTCTTGAGATCGTATTTGAGTTCAGCTCTCTCCCAACTGCGTTCCAAGCTTTGGATGATGATATTTGCCATCTTGAAGTGAATTGGCGAGTAGGTGACGAATCTTCCGTGGCGTTGCGCTTGTTCTCGTCCGTTCTTCAGCAACGCATCAATTTTCTCCGCGATCTTCTTCTTTGTCTCCGGCTCGTATTTGTGCCCGACGCCGGGGCCGATGAACTCCTCGATGTTCACGCCTTCCTTTTCCGCGAAGCGCTGCATGATGGCGGTGCTCTGGCCCTGCCTGTCCTCGCTGCCGTGGTAGGCGAGCACGGGGTGGTTGGCGAAATTGGCGACGGCGACGGTCGCGTCATACCAGCGGTAGAGGATGACTTCCCACCACGGCGGCGGCGTCTTGCCCGCGGCGAAGACGCCCGCGTATTCCGC
>JBDSAR010000291.1:0-4363 GCA_039922035.1 Chthoniobacteraceae bacterium | reverse complement strand
GAATTACTGCACGCATCGGCGCTCAAATTTTTTCAGGAAAACAGGCTGCTGGATTCGGTCGAGGAACAGTTGCGCGTGGACGCACTGGCGGGTGCGGAGGATGCGGTGATAGCGCTCGCGGAATTCCAGTTTTCCCAGCGGAAAAATGAGGAGGCGCGGGCAACGCTGGGGCGTCTGTGGCGGAGCGGCGATGCGGCGGCGGAGGAAGCGCGCCGTCATGCGCTCGTGGCGCAGCATCTCAAAGGACATGGCGAACTGACGGCGGCGGTCACGGAGATGGAAGCCGCGGTGCGGCTCACGCCGGAATCACGCGAGGCGCTGCTGGTGCTGTGCGAATTGCGCGCGGTGCTCGCGCAACCGGCCGAGGCGAAGGCCGCATATTTGCGGGCCTATTCGGCCAGCCGCAGCGACGCCGAGCGCATCGAAGTGGACGGGAAACTGTTTGAGAGCATCCGTTCCGCGGCGGCGCTTCCGGGCGAGGCACGCGCTCAGGGAATGTCCGCGGCGGCTCTCGTCGAGGGCTTCATCCGCGATCTGATGATCGAGGCCGTGGAAACAAAATCTCCGGCGGGCTGGCTGCGCGTGGCGCGTTGGAAGGCGTGGAATGCCGACAAGGCGAGCGCGGTGACCTTTGCGGCGAAGGCCGCGGACATGGAGCCGAAGAACCCCGCGCCGCTCGAGTTTCTTGCGCGGCATTCGGCGTCGAATGGCGAGGGGGCCTACGCAATCGCGTATCTGCACGAGCTGATCGCGCTGAACCCGCCCGGTCGCGATAGCTATCTGCGCGAGATCGCGCAGATCGAATTGCTGCGCGGCGATCATGCCGATGCGCTGGAAATCCTCGCGCAGCTCGTGAAATCGAACCCCGGCAGCGCGGACGCGCTCGCGGATCTCGCGCTTGCACAGGAGCGCGCGGACAGGACCGCGGAGGCGGCAGTGACGTGGAGGGCTGTGCTCTCGCTCGCACCTGCGCCGCGCCGGAGCGAGGTCGCGGTCTCGCTCCTGCGCGTCCTCGAAAAGCTCGGCGCGCACGAGGAGGCGACGGAGCTGCTGCTGCGCGGCGCAGACTCGGCGGGCGACGAGCGCACGCGCTTTGCGAAGCTTGATGAGCTGCTGCTGTACTGCCAGCGTCACGGGCGCCTGCCGTGGGTGCGCGGCATTTTCGAGACGCGGCGCAAGGCGAAGGCGGATGACTACGTCGCGGCCATCGTGCTCGGCCGCGTGCTGAAACTCATGGGCGAAAAGGCGGCGGCATTTGCGATGTTTGCCGATGCGGCGCTCGCGACGCCGAACGATGCCGCGGTGCTGCCCGAACTGGTGCGCGAGGCGGAGGAGCTGCGCAGACTGGAACTCGCGGTGCGGTTGCAGGAGCAGTTCGTGAGGGCATCGAAGGTGGAGCACTCCGACGGATGGCTGCGGCTCGCGATGCTGCAGCAGGGCAGCGGCGACATTGAGGGTGCGGAGCGGACGTGGACCCAGGCGGTCGCGAAATTTCCGCGCGACCCGGACGTGCTGCGCCGTGCGGCGGATTTCCATGTGCAGTGGGGCGAGCGTGCGACTGCCGCGACGCTCCTCGGGAAAATCCACGCTCTCGACCCGACCGACGTCCGTGCAGCGTCCGAACTCGGAGAGCTGCAGTTCGCCGCAGGGCGGCCTGCGGAGGCGCGCATGGCGTTCGAGAGCGTGATGAAACTCACGCCGGCGGTGACGGAGACCATGTATCCTTCGGAAGTCGGCGGACCGTCGTGGAGGTGGCGTGCTGAGCGGAATCTTCGCGGCACGCCTGCCATGTCCGGCGGGCTGATTTCGCCGACTGCGGGCTCTGCTGGTGGCGTGAAGAAAGCCGAGGGCGATGCCCAGTTGCGTCTCGGTGCGCTGCGCCGCCTCGCGGAGATCGCGCGGAGCACCGGTGGCGCGGCACTTCAGAAATGGATCGCGGATTGGACGGCATCCTCAGCGGTGCCGGTGACGGAGCCGGTCTGGGCGCTGTATTTCAGCGGAGCGCACGACGCGGCGCTCTCGCTGGTTGAGAAAAGCGCGGCGGCAGAATCTGCAGATGACACGCATCGCCAGGCGTTCATCCGGATGTCGTTCGAGGGCGGATCCTATGCGCGGCTCGGCGCGTGGATGACGGCGGACGATCGCTCCCCGGGGGAGCTTCGGCTTTTCTCCATGGCGTTTGCGGAAGTGCTCCGTTTGCATCCGGAGGCCGTGTCGCCGGCAATGATGGCGGGCCTTTTTCCCGAGGGAGCGCGCGCGAGGCTGTGGCCGTGTGCGATGGAGCTTGCGAGTGCAAGGCGGTTCCGCGATGCGGTGACGCTCGGGCGCCGGGTCTTCGAAGATCATCCATCGCAGCGCGCGGAGATGGGGCGTGAGCTGGCCCGATGGCACCTCGCTCTCGGGGAGACGGACGCAGCGCGGGCGGTGCTCGCGGGCGCGTGCGACGACATCGGTGAATCGCCCGATTCGCCAGTGTACAGTGCGATGCGGGATCTGTATTTTCTGCTGCCGCAGGATCAGCGTGCGGCATTCGTGCGGGAGCGGTTGCGCACAGCGGACGGGGGCACGGTGCATGGCCTGCTCGTGAGGGCGCTGCTCTTTGCGCTCGAAGGGCAGGACGGCGAGGCCCGTGCGGCGCTGTCGCGGCTGCTGGAGCGGCGGCCCGTCGCTCCAGCCGGGCAGGACGAGGCAAACTCCGCTCCTCGCGAGTGGGCATTCGCGAGCAGTGCGGCCAGCCAGCTCATCGAGTGGAATCTGCGCGGGCTCGCGTGTTATGTCCTGGATGTGGCGCTTGCTGATGCGGCGTTGCGCACACAGCAGGAGCGGCAGGACGTCCGGCCGGGTGCGATGCGGGTTGAGTCTGGCGGTGAGGTGTCGTCTGAGCGGCCACTTTTGCGCGAAGCGCTCCAGCGGGGGCGGGCGCAGCGTGATGCGCTTGCGTATCTCGCGGGCGGCATGATCGAGCGGCAGGGGATTCTCGCGAAATTCCGCGGCAGTGCGGATCAGGGCGTGTGGTCTCGATTCGCCGAGGCGCTCGAAGCGATCGGTGGCAGGGAGCATGCGGTGGCGATCTGGAAGATGCTGTGGGAACTCGATCCGCAGAAACCGGGTGCGCTGCGGGCCGTCCTGGATGCGTCACGCACGGCGGGTGACGTGGCGACCGATGAAGCTGTCCGGCGGCGCTGCATCGAGGAGCGCATCAATCCGGGGAACGACTCGACGCCGCGGGAGTTTGCGCTGGAACTTGCGGATCTGCTGGAGGCGCGCGGGGCCACGAGGGAAGCGCTCGCGATGATGGATGGGGCTGTCGGGCGAAACCCGGAAGAGCTTCGCCTGCTCATGCGCAGGGCGCAGCTTCTCGAAAAATGCGGCAGGACGGAGGAGGCCGATCCGGTGTGGAAAGCGATGATCGGCAACATCGGCGGGAGCGCACCTGCGCGCCTCGCGCTGGCGAGCACCCTGGAACAGCGGGGAAAATTTGCCGAGGCCATCGAGGTGCGGAATCGCACCGGTGCGTCGGGTGACACGGCGCTGCCCGAGCTTTTCTGCAAGAACGGTCAGACGGATGATGCGCTGCTCGCGCTCGACCGGCTTTCGGGCAGCGGCGCAGTCCAGGCGGCGATGGCGGTGGCGGAGGTGCTGGGGCTGAAGGGCGAGGGCATGCTAGCGCGCAGCGTGCTCCTGGCGGCGGCGGCGAAGACGGCAGAGCCGCGCGCGCTGATGCAGGTGCGCGCGAAGCTGCTGACGATCCCCGGTTCTCCGCCGCCGCAAATTTTCCTCACACGGATGCAGAAGCGGATGCGCGAGACGGCGCGCGCGCATCCGGAACTCGCGGGCGCGTATTGCGAATTTTTCGATCGGTACGCAAAGCGTTTCGGAATTGCGGAGGAATGGCAGCGGGAGCTGTTGGCGGCGGATGCCGGCGATTCGGCGGCGGGACTCGTTCGGATCCGGCGGGCATGTGTGGACGGCGATGCGGACGTGGCTTGGCGGATTTGCGCGGCGATGCTGGATCGGGCGGATATTTCCGATGTGACGATCAAGGCGTTGCGCGACATCGCATCGAGGGCTGGGCGTCCGGATCTGCAGTTGATGATCGCCGAGCGGGCGGCGGCGCGTGCATGGCCATCCGCGGACGTGATGCTGGAATGGGCGCGCCTGCTCGCGGCGAACGGATCGCGCGGGCGCGCCGCGGAGGTGCTCGCTCAGCACGCATGGCTTGCGGGATTCACGGGTGGTGCGGAGGCGCTGGGCCGCGCGTGGCTCGCAGCCGGTGACACCGGAAAGGCGCGGGAGTTTGTCTCGCTCGCGATGCGGCAGGGTGCGCCGTCGCCCGCGCCGTCCGTTCTCGCCGCGATGGCGC
>JBDSAR010000290.1:0-2261 GCA_039922035.1 Chthoniobacteraceae bacterium | reverse complement strand
GCACAAGTCCGATCCTCCGCGGAAACTGGCTGAGCGAAGTGATCCTCGGGGAAAAACTTCCGCGCCCCCCGAAAGGCGTGCCTGTGCTGCCGGACGAGGCGCCGCAGGGACTCACCGAGCGTCAGCTCATCGAGCGCCACAGCAGCGACGCGAAGTGCGCCCAGTGTCATCGTCGCATCGATCCGTTCGGCTTCGCACTGGAAGGCTTCGACGCCATTGGCCGCGCCCGCAGCAAGGACGCCGGCGGACTTTCCATAGACACGCGCGTGAAGCTTCCCGATGGCACGGCGTTCGACGGTCTCGACGGTCTCCGCTCGTATTTGGTGAACACGCGGCGCGACGATTTTCTCCGCCAGTTTTGCCGCAAGCTCCTCGGCTACGCGCTCGGTCGCAGCGTGCAGCTCTCAGACAAACCGCTCATTGAAACCATGCTCGCGAGGCTGAAGGAAAACGACTACCGTATCGGCAGCGCAATTGACCTGATCATCCTCAGCCCGCAATTCCGCGAGGTGCGCGGGCGGGATTTCATCGCGAACAACTGACACCCCATGAACACACACCGCTTCACCCGTCGCGCCTTCCTCCGCGGAGTCGGCGTCTCGATGGCTCTGCCATGGCTCGAATCCTTCAATGTCTGGGGCGACGAGCCGCGGAAGAACAAGCCCGCGAGCGACGCGCCCGTGCGCCTCTGCGTGACGTTCTCAGGCAACGGTTTTCACTCGAAGGAATGGTGGGCGAAGGGCGAGGGCCGCGCGATGGATCTCGGCCGCGTGCTCGCGCCGCTCACGGATTTCCGCGAGAAGATGCTCTTCGTGCGCGGGCTCTTTCACGCCGAGGCGCGCAAAGGAAACATCCACAGTTCGCAGACGGGCAACATCCTCTCGGGCGCGCCCATCGCGAGCGGCGGCGAGATCCGTTCCGGCACGAGCTTCGATCAGATGCTCGCGCAGACCTACGGGCGTTCGACGAAAGTGCCGAGCCTCGTGCTCGCCTGCGAGCGCTCGAATCCAGCAGTGCACAAAAATTACTCGATGCTCTACAGCTCACACATCTCGTGGAGTTCGCCGACTACGCCGACGCCGCTCGAGCTTTACCCCGCGCTCGCGTTTGATCGTCTGTTCAAGGATGACGCCGCGCCCGGCGACAAGAGCGTGCTCGATGCCGTGCTCGCGGATGCGCAGGACTTGCGGCGAGGCATCAGCGCGAACGATCAGCGCAAGCTCGACGAGTATCTCGAGTCCGTGCGCGACGTGGAGAAGCGCATCGAGAACGCGGGCAAGCGCGGTGAATTGCAGGGCTGGCGGCCCACTTTGGAAAAGCCGAACATCCAGCGCCCTGCCGCCGGAATCCCGCAGGACATCGGCGAACACATGCGCCTGATGATCGACATCCTCGTGCTCGGTTTCCAGACCGACACCACGCGCATCACCACGCTGAAGCTCAACAACGATCACAGCGCGTTGCGTTTTCCAAATCTCCCGAGCGTCCAGCAGGCCGGCCACGGCATTGACTACATGATTCACCACCTGCTCTCGCATTCCGACGGCGAGGATTTCCTGAAGGTGAATCAGTTTTTCATCGAGCAACTCGCCTACCTCGCCCGCAAGCTCGACGCCATCCAGGAAGGCCCGCGCACGCTTCTCGACAACACCATGCTCTTGCACTGCTCCAGCATGATGGCTGGTGCAAAGCACGACAACGATCAGCTTCCCATCATCGTCCTCGGTGGCGCGGGCGGGCGCATCAAGGGTGGCCGCATGCTCGACTACAAAGACAAACCCGAGCGCCAGATGTGCCGCCTTTTCCTCGCGATGATGGACAAGATGAACGTGCGTCCGAAGACGTTCGGCGATGCGACAGTGCCGCTGGAGGAAGTCTGAGCGGCGCTACTTTTTTGCGTCGGCGTCGCTCACGATCTTCTTCGCCTCGTCCGCGCTGATTTCGTGGACGAAGATGTTGCGCCAGCGGATTTCGCCGCCGTGCGTCTGCAGCATGATGGGGCCTTTCGGTGGGAATGGCTTCGCGCGGTCCCAGTAGTTTTCCATCGGGTTGCCATCCACGACGAGCTTGTCGTTCAGCCAGACCCAGGTGCGCGCGCCGACCTGGACAATCCGGAAGGTGTTCCATTCGCCGTAGGGCTTGTCGGCGAGCACGAGCGGATCACGTCCGGGCGTATTCGGTGTGTTGTTGAAAAGGCCGCCGGAGCCGAGGTGCGGTTTGCGGTCGGGCTTCTTCTCGTCGAAGACTTGGTTCTTGTCCCA
>JBDSAR010000289.1:0-6671 GCA_039922035.1 Chthoniobacteraceae bacterium | reverse complement strand
CACGCGTCGTGCGGGTGCAGGAATTTCCCCGACACCCAGCCCTCGCCCTTTTCCTCGCGGCGGAGCTTCATGCCGTCCTTCAGCACCTGCGCGCGCCACTCGGGATCTTCGCCGAGATGCGTGATGATCTTGTTGTCCTTGTCGAGCAGCGTCACGCGCGCGCTGAGATCGGGCACGAGCAGCACGTCGCCCCGCTGATCGATGTTTGCGGGCAGGATAAAACCGTCGAGCGTCCTGAGATGTTTGCCGTCGAGCGTGAACCACTGGAGGCGCTTGTTTGCACGGTCCGCAACCACGAGCGACGCATCCTTGCCAGGGCGCGAATCAATCCACAACCCGTGCGGTGTGTTGAATTGCCCATCACCTTTTCCCGGCTCGCCGATCATCGAGAGCCACTTGCCATCCTTGTCATAGCGATGGATGCGATACGAGCCGTAGCCGTCGGCGAGGAAAAATCCGCCATCGGGAAGGAATGCAAAATTCGTCGGCATGAATGCATCGCGGCCCCAGCGCTTCGCGGGCCTCGTGTCCTCGCCCTCGGGATAAACGCCCGACGCCATCGGTGCGCGCTTTTCCCACACGGGTTCGCCCTTGAGCGTGAGCTTCGCAAAAACTTTCAACTGCTGGTAGCCCGTGACCCAGAGAAACTGCTCCTTGCCCTCGGTGCGAACTTCGAGCCCGTGACCTCCGCCCTGGAACTGATTGCCGAATGCACGCACAAATTTTCCCGCGGCATCGAAGACAAAAATGGACGGGTGATCCTTCAGGTTCTCGCGTCCCTCGTGGATCACATAGAGCAGCCCCTCCGCGTCCACCGCGACGTTATGCGTGGTCTGCCACGAATATTGGTCGGGCAGTTGCGGCCAGTTGTGCTGCACCTCGTAGCGGTGTTCGCCCTCGCCGATGACGAGCTGGGTGTCGGACTTCTGCGCTGTGAGCACACGCGGCGCGGCGAGCGCGGCGGCAGTGGTGGCGATGAAACGGCGGCGGGAGATTTTCGAGGGGGATTTCATGGGAGTGTCTGATGTTGTAAAGTCTTGATCGGGCGATTCAATTTTCAAAATGCGGATGAGGCGTCCGCGATTTGACGGTCATGGCTGCAAAAAAACGCGCCCGAAAGCATCTGCCTCCGGGCGCGTTCAAATTTCATTCCGCAGGACTCAGTGGTTAAACATGAACTCCTTGGCGTTCATGAGCGCCCAGAAGATGTCGGTGTACACCTTGGGCTGTTCCTCGGTGACACCCCAGTGCTCCTCCAGTTTAACAAGCTCCTGGTCGGTCGGCTGGCGGCCGAAGCAGCGGAGGTAAAGTTCCGCAGTGATCTCGCGCGGCGTCATGTTGGTCTTCATGAGCTTCTGCACGACTCCACCGGCGGCGATTTTTCCCTCGACGGTGTCGCCATTCAGCATGTGCAGCGCCTGGCTGAGCGTGGGGCCGACCTTCTCACGCGAGCACATTTCCTCGCGATCCGAACGGCCAAAGGTGGTGAGGAAATAGCTCGTGGTCTTGCCATCCGCGATTTCCACGGCGCGCGCGCCGAGCGGGAGGCCCTTGTATTTGTCCTTCGTCTCGGTCACCTGCGTGATGCAGTCGAGCATCACCTCGGAGCGCATGCGGCGGATGCTGGCCTTGGCAAAGTTGCGGTCGTCGAGTTCGTTCGATTCGTTCACGCGGGTCGTGCGCTGATATGCGGCGCTGGTGCAGATGTCGCGGACGAGGTGGCGGAGGTCGAACTTGTAGTCCACGAGCTTCGCCGCGAGCGCGTCGAGAAGTTCGGGATTGCTCGGCGGGTTCGAGACGCGTGCGTCGTCCACGGGCTCGACGATGCCGCGGCCCATGTATTGCGCCCAGACGAGGTTCGCAATGTGGCGGGAGAAAAACGGGTTCTTCGGCGAAGCGACCCAGTCGGCGAGCACCTGGCGGCGATCCTTGCCGGTGCAGTCGGGCTGCTCTTCGCCGAGGAATTTCGCAGGGATCACCCGGCCGTCCACGGGGTGCTTGGCCTCGCCACCGCCGGAGTTGAAGACGATGCGTTCACGCGGGTCTTCGCCGGGCTTGCGGGCGATCTGGCTGAAAAAGGAGACGAAGCCGCGGTAGTCGGACATCGTCCAGCGGTCGAACGGATGATTGTGGCATTGCGCGCACTGGATGCGGGTACCGAAGAACGCCTGCGCCGTATTTTCCGCGAGCTTCAGCGGATCGATTTCCAGCTCGTAGTAGTTCGTCGCGGGGTTGTCCAGGTTCGAGCCGGTGGCGGCGATGAGCTGGCGCGCCATTTCGTTCACGGGCACATTCTTTTCCAACTGCTCGCGAATCCACGTGTAGTACGTGAGGATGGATTTGTAGCCCGTCGCGACGTTGTTGTTCGTGCTGCGGATCTGGAGCAGCTCGCTCCACTTCATCGCCCAGATGTCCACGAACTCATTCTTCGCGAGGAGCTGATCCACTTTTTTCGCGCGCTTCGTGCTGTCCTTGTCCGCGGTGAATGCCTTCACCTCGTCGGGCGTCGGCAGCGTGCCGGTGATGTCAATGTTCGCGCGGCGCAGGAACGTCTCGTCGTCGCAAATCGGGCTCGGGAACATGCGCAGCTTGTCGAGCTTCGTGTTCACCATCTGATCCACGTAGTTCCACTCCTCGTTCTTCGGCTTCGTGTACTGCAGACCCTTCGGGATGATGATGACCTGCGAGCCAACGGTATGCGTGGCGAAACGCGCCATCACAAACGCCTCGCCTCGCTGCCCGGTCGTGATCAGGCCTTCCTTGTCAATCTTCGCCGAGCCGTCGTTGCTGCTCAGGAAAAGCGCGAGCTTCGTGACATCGCGATCGGTGCCGTCGCTGTAGTGCGCGCGCACGGTGATTTGGAATTTCTGACCCGGCGCT
This sequence comes from Chthoniobacteraceae bacterium, assembly GCA_039922035.1. GTDB lineage: Bacteria > Verrucomicrobiota > Verrucomicrobiia > Chthoniobacterales > Chthoniobacteraceae > SXWH01. The sequence continues at coordinate 3,791 of JBDSAR010000289.1, read as the reverse complement.
TCGAGCAGGATCTGCTTCGGCAAAATCTCAAGGCTCGTCGCTTCGGCGATGTTGTCGGCGTCGTTTGGCGCACCGGCCTCGATCCAGCGGATGAGCGTCTGGCAGTTCTCGCTGTCCTTCGTGAAAAGCTTGCCGCCGGTGTGCGGCGCATCGCCGACGCATTTCGTGACGAGCATCGAGGCATCGGGCGTGGCGAGATTGATGCGGCGGCCAATCATCTCGCGCGTGAGACGGAAGTGATCGCCCGCGGGGTCGAAGCCGAAGAGCGAAAGCCGGAAGCCGTCCTTGCCGCGCGACGAACCATGGCAGCCGCCGCTGTTGCACGTGTTGCGCATGAAAATCGGCATCACATCGAGCCGGAAGGAGACGCCCTGGTCGGCCTTCGCCTCCTCGACTTTCACCGGAACCTCCACCGACTGGCCGTTGTATTCCACCTTCAGCACGCTCTGCCCGTCGGCGACGGGATAGACGGTGCCGTCCTGCACGCGAGCCTTGGCGGCGTCGGAGAGTGTGAATTTTGCCTGCGCAGTCACATTGCGATGCACGCCATTTGGCTCAGTCCATCGGCAGACGAGCGACTGGCGGTCGCGCAGGAACTTCAGGTTCACCTCGGCGGGAAAGACCTCGAAATTACTCGCGGCGAAGCTGGCACCGGCAAAGGTGAAGATGAGAGGCAGGAAACGGATGGCTTTTTGCATGATGAATTCTCTGTGAGGGCTTGCAGATAAATAGCTGCTCCGGGCCGGTTTCTTTGGCCCGTCGGCGGTTTTGTTTTCCGGGGAACTACTTGGCGTCGGCGACCTTCGCCGCAGCCGCGGCTTTGTCCACGCGCAGAATGCCTCCGCTGGCGATGGTGTTCGTCATCGTCTCGCCGTCGCGCACGAGGGTGAAGGACGCAAAAACGGTCTTCGCCTGCCCGGCCTGGGCGGTCGGCGTGGCCTTGAGCGCGAACTTCACCTCGGTGTCGTCCTTGGTGATCTCGCGTTCCTCGGCGGTCACGCCCTGCGGCAGGCCGATGAGCGCGATCTTCGCCTTGCCCTCGAAGGCGTTCTTTTGATCCAGCTTCACCGTCATCGAGCCTTCGCCGCCCTGATCGATGAACGTGCGGACGATCGTTCCGGTGACGAAAGGCGCGGCGACTTCGAGATCGAAGAGCTGCGTGCTGAACCACGTCACGCCCTTTCCAAAATCCGCGCTGCCGGTGATGACCGTCTTCCATTTTGCGAGCGGCGCATTGCCGTTCGCGCTGATGGTGATGCTGCCCTCGTTCTGCGCCGCGGCGATCACTTTCTCGCCTTCCTTTTTTTCGCCGGGAATGTTCACCGTGCCCGGCGAGCCGACGCCCGGCGGCGCGTAGAGCACCGCGATGTCAATCGGCCCCTTGTAATCGTTGCGCCGTTCGACTTTCACCTTCAGCGCCATTGAGCCATTTTGCAAAATCGGCACCTTCGACTGCACGCAATTGATCGTCACTGGCACTTCGTCCGTCACGGCGACCGGCAGCGCATGTTCGTCCACACCGTAGTACGACTTCTGGTTTCCATTCTCCGAAGTCTCCACGCGATGCGCCACACGCGACACGACTTTCGTGTCCTTCGGCGGTTCGGTCAGCTTCGCCTCGAGCGTGAAGAGCTTCTGCGAAGGCGCGGCATCCGGCTTGGCCTCGAAGACCATCGCGATGCGATCCACCGCCTTGTCCACCTTGTCAAAGGCCGCACTCACTCCGGCAGGGAGATTCTTCGTCTCCAGCAAGGTGTCGCCCCCGACATCGGCGCGCTTCAACTGGACGAGCGTGGCGTAACGGTTGCCCTTCGGCACCGGCACGGAGCGGCGTTGCTGCGAACTGTTGATCACCATCTCGGGCAGATACGTGATCAGCGCGGGCTCCACCTTCGTGATCTCCGCGCGATATGCGTAGAGCGGGCCGCCGCGCATGAGCTGGTCGTGGACTTGCAGGAAAAAGTCACCGTCGGCGGGAGCCGTCCAGCGCAGGTAGCTGTCGGGCCCGCCGGCGTCGTCGTTCAGCGCGAGACGCGCACCCTTATCGTTGTAAATCTCCAGCACCGGATCGAGCGGCGAACGCAGCATGCGCGCACGCACATTGATCTCGTAGGCCATGCCCTTCTGCGCGGTGAATTTGAAATAATCCGCATCGCCCTTTTCCTGGATGATCCCGTTCAGCGCGACCGGCGGCGCGTATTTCACCGGCGTCGCAGTCTGGATCGTGCCGTTCGGCTCGACCTCAAGGACATTCGGGAAAGGCGACACGCGCACGTAGTTCGGCTGCGGCGCGCTGATGCCGTCCTTCTCGGCGATGAGTTCAAAGCGATCCTGCGGCTCAGCCGGCAGCTTCACCGTCTGCTCGAATGCGCCCCCCGCATCGCCGAGCATCGTGAATTTCACCGTCTCGCCCGCCATTCCGCCGAGCGGATACACGACCGTCGGGCGCGGATACGAGCCGATGTGCAGGAGGTAATTGCACGCGCCGAGGCCGCTGTTCGTCGAGTCGCGGAGGATGATGCGATACTTTCCGTCCTCCGGCGCGATGATGCTCACCGCCGGGTCCTGCCGCGTGAAGACGCTGTCGTCCTGCTCCGCGAGTTCCTTCCCGTCGGCGGTGGTGATCTTCAGATGCGCGTCGAGGTGCGCCTGAGTCGCAATGCGCACACCCACCACCTCGGCGGAGATGCGCTGCCCCTTCTTCGCCTCGACCTCAAAATGATCCTGATCTTCGCCCGGCGCGGTGCCGTAGATCGTGGTGCCGAGCTTCGCGGACTGCACCTTGTACGGCTCCTTGGCCTCCTCGTCTGCTTCCTTCACGACCGGGAAAGGTGTCACAAAAAACAGCTTCACGTCGCCGATGCCGGAGTTTGTGACCGCGCGGAACGCATACTCGCCGAGACGCGCATCGGCCGCGATTTTCAGCTTTGCCTTGAATTTTCCCGCCGCGACTTCGCTTACGCTCACGCACTCGATCCCCGGCTGATCAAAGAGCAGCGTGCGCGCATCGCCGAGGTTACCGCCCGACAGCACGACCTCCGCCTCCGTCCCTCGTTGCGCGGCGGAAGGGATGACCTGACTGACCGTGGGCGAACCGGCAAAAGTGGCAATCGAAGGGAGGATGCAGGATGCGAGAATGGCGATGCGTTTCATGTATGGAAAAACGAGGGTGGGATATTCGGCATGTTAATGCGTGAAAACGTGCGGTCTTAGCAGGAACCATTCGGCGGGAAATCGCGGATCTTCGTGAAAACACACCCGCGCCGTCGCCGCACCCGGATTTTCCTCCGCTCAGCGGTTGCAAGACACGCCGCACTTTGCTGATATCCCGCCCCTCTCAAACCCAAAATCACTTCACTCTCATGGCAAAGAAAACTCTCAACATCGGTCTCGTCGGCTACGGATTCATGGGGCGCACACATGCGCACGCCTATCACAATGCCGCGCAATTTTTCGACCTCCCGCTCACGCCCGTGCTCAAGGCCGTGTGTGGTCGCGACGGCGCAAAGGCGAAGGCCTTCGCCGACAACTGGGGCGCGACGATCGTGGAGACGGACTGGAAAAAGCTGATCGCGAACAAGGAGATTGACGCGATCGACATCGTGACGCCGAACGACTCGCACGCGGAGATCGCGATGGCGGCGGCGCGCGCGGACAAGATGGTTTTGTGCGAAAAACCGCTCGCGCTGAACGGTGCGCAGGGCGCGGAGATGGTGCGCGTGATCGAGGAGGCAGGCGTGCCTAACACTGTTTGGTACAACTACCGCCGCGTGCCCGCGGTGACGCTCGCC
>JBDSAR010000288.1:0-4339 GCA_039922035.1 Chthoniobacteraceae bacterium | reverse complement strand
GCGAGGCGCACCTCGATCCCGTGCTGCTCACGGAGCCGAAGCTCACCGTCACCTCGACCACGCTCGACGGCATCTCGACGACGCGCGAAGTGAAGGACCTTAAGCTCACCGCGGGCGGCGTGCTCACGCACAGCCTCAGCGTTCCCGAACGGCTCGCACAGCTCACCGTCACGCTCTCGGGGAAAGTGGACATCCTGAGCGCGGGTGGCGAGAAGCGTGATGTCTCGGCGAACCACACCTGGACGCTGAACGGCATCGAGAAGACCGACGCCGCGAGCGACGGGCACCTCTCGAAATTTGGAAACGACTATGTCTTCGAGCTGCTCGGACGCAACGGTGAGCCGCTCGCGGATCAGCAGGCGGTGTTCACGATCAAACACCGTGATTTTGCGCGCACGCAGACCGTCGCGCTGCGCTCGGATGAGAAGGGCCGCGTCGTGCTCGGCGCGCTGCCGGGCATCACGAGCATCGCCACGCAAATCCCGAACGGGCGTCGCAGCTCGTGGGAACTCGACACCTTTGAGCGCACATGGCCCGCCGCGATCCACACGGCCGCGGAGCAGGCGGTGCGTGTACCGATGCCGCTGGCGCTCGCCAACGCGGTGATCATGGCGCGGGGCACTGCGGCGAACGACAACGAAGTGCAACGTCGGGGAAGCAGAGCCCTGCTGGATGGCGTTTCCCTCCTCCGCCTCAACGCGGGCACGTACACTGCCGATGAATCGGCGAAGGTAAAATTTGATGGCGGCTTCCTCGTCATCGAGGGACTCGCGCCGGGCGACTACACGCTCCGGCTTCGCGAGGAGAAGCGCGACATCGCGATCAAGGTGAGCGGCGGCAAGCCAAGCCACGGCTGGTTCCTCGGCGCGTCGCGCAATCTTGAGGCGAAGGGCGCTGCACCGCTGCACATCACGGAGGTCGCGACGACGGCGGATGCGATCACGGTGAAGCTCGCGAATACCACGCCGTTCACGCGCGTGCATCTCGCGGCGTCGCGCTTCGAGCCTGGGCGCGGGATCTTCGGCGACTTCGGGAGCTTCGCGCGCTTCGGCGCGGCGTCGGGCTCGCCTGCGCGTCTGCCGAATCTCTACGCGGCGGGCCGCGAAATCGGCGACGAATACCGCTACATCCTGGAGCGCCGTTTCCAAAAATTTTTCCCCGGCAACATGCTCACGCGTCCGGGCCTGCTGCTGAATCCGTGGGACAAGCGCTCGACCGATGTCGCGGAACTCGCGCAGCACGCGGGCGAGGCGGCGGGCCAGACTCGCGGCGGCAGGAGCGAACTCGCGCGGCGTGCGCTGGCGGAACTCTCTGCAAAACCGCAGACATCGCTTGGCGCGGCGGCGGAGTCGAACCTCGACTTCCTCGCGGAGTCCGCGCCCGCGATTTACAATCTGCTGCCGGACAAGGACGGCGTGGTGCGCATTGACCGGAAGATCCTCGGCGACCGGCAGCATGTGCAGATTTATGCGGAGGATCTCGCAAATGCGGAATGGCGCTCCTTTGCACTGCCGGAGGTGCCGGTGAAGTTCACCGACCTGCGGCTCGTGCGGCACCTCGATCCCGCGAAGCCGTTCACGCAGAGGAAGGAGGTCACCGTCGTGGAGCCGGGGAAGACGCTCACGCTTGCGGACATCCTCACGAGCGAATTCGAGAGCTACGACACGCTCGGCGGCATCTACTCGCTGCTGAAGACGCTGAACGGCGACGGCAATCTCGCGAAGTTCGCGTGGGTGCTCGAATGGCCGAAGCTCAAGGACGACGAGAAGCGTGCGAAGTATTCCGAGTTCGCCTGCCACGAGCTGAATTTCTTCCTCGCGAAAAAGGACCGCGCGTTTTTCGACAAGGTCATCAAGCCGTATCTCGCGAACAAAAAGGATCGCACGTTCATGGATGACTTCCTCCTCGGCAACGACCTCGCGGGCTACCGCGAACCGTGGGCCTACGGGCGGCTGAATGTCGTCGAGCGCGCGCTGCTCGCCCAGCGCATCGGCGGCGAGGCCGCCAATGCCGCGCGCCACATCCGCGAGATGTGGGAGATGATTCCGCCGAACCCGGACGAGCAGGACCGCCTGTTCGAGACCGCGCTGCGCGGCCGCGCGCTGCAGGCGGATGCGGGACAGCTCGGGGACTTCAAGCGCGAGCAGGAAAAGCAGATCGATCAACTCCACGCGGCGACCTTGAGTGGTCGTGCAGCAGGCGGAGCCGGAGCGCTCGCGCCGATAAGCACGCCGATGCCGGCGGCCGCAGCACCAGCGCCGCCATCCCCGCGTGGCGTGATGCTCGCCACGGATGCCGCTGCGAAAGCGGCCGACAAGGACATGAGCTTACGCTCCTTCAAGCGCAAGGAAGCCGAGGGCCTCGCTGCCTCGTCCAATGCGCTTGGACTCGAAGATCGCGCGAAGTCGCTGAAGAAGGCCGCCTTTGGCGAGACTGACGAAAAACTGGACGCACCCGCATTACCGGCAGAGTTCGCCTTTTACGGCGGCGACACCGCGAAAGCTGCGCGTGCCGATGTGCGCGCATATTACCGCCAGATCGGCCCGACGAAGGAATGGGCGGAGAACAACTACTACCGCTTGCCCATCGAGCAGCAGGACGCGAGTCTCGTGACGGTGAACGCATTCTGGCGCGACTACGCCGCGTGGGTCGCGGACGGATCGAAGGGCGCGTTCGTCTCCGCGAATGTCGCCGAGGCGCACCGCAACTTCACCGAGATGATGCTCGCGCTCGCCGTGCTCGATCTGCCGTTCGACGCGCCGAAGCACACGACGAAGGCGGATGCCGGGCAGTTCCACTTCACCGCGGGCGGCGCGGCCATCGTGTATCACAAGGAAATCAAGCCCGCCGCGCCTGCGAAGGCCGACGCGGGGCAGCTCCTCGTCTCGCAGAGTTTCTTCCGCCAGGGCGACCGCTACCGGCAGGAGGGCAACGAGAAATTTGAAAAGTATGTGACCGAAGAATTTCTCACCGGCACCGTCTATGGCGCAAATGTCGTGGTGACGAACCCGACGAGTTCGCCCGTGAAAGCCGAGGTGCTCCTGCAAATCCCGCAGGGCGCGCTGCAAGTGCTGAGCAGCAAGGCGACCGACTCGCGCCGCCTGCGGCTGGAGCCCTACACGACGAAGACGTTCGGGTATTTCTTCTACTTCCCCGCGGTGCCGCGCGAAGGGATGAAGTTCCCGCACTACCCGGTGAATGTCGCCGTCGCGGGCAGCAGCGCGGCTGCGGCGAAGGCGTTCGCGTTCAATGTCGTCGCGAAGCTCACGCAGTTTGACAAGGCGTCGTGGGACTACGTCTCGCAGGACGGCACGGACGCGGAGGTGTTCGCGTTCATCGCACAGAACAATGTCGAGGCGCTCGACCTCACGCGCATCGGGTGGCGCTGCCGGCAGAGCGGCGACTTTTTCAAAAAGCTGATCAGCGTGATGCAGACGCGCCATGTGTGGCAGGACGTGATCTACAGCTACGCGGTGATGCACAACGACACCGCCGCGCTGCGCGAATGGCTGAAGCACCGCGAGGATTTCCTCGGCGGCTGCGGGCCGTTCCTTGCGTCGAAGCTCATCACGATCGATCCCATCGAACGCCGCGCCTACGAGCATCTCGAATACAGCCCGCTCGTGAACCAGCGCGCGCACCGGCTCGGCAGCGAGCACCGCATCGCGAACCCAACGGTACTCGGGCAATACCAGCACCTGCTCCACATTCTCGCGCACAAACCGCAACTCGACGCGATGGACAGCATGAGCGTGACGTATCACCTCTTCCTGCAGGACCGCGTGGAGGAGGCGCTCGCGCGTTTCCATTCGCTCGATGCCAAGGCGCTGCCCAAGCAAATCCAGCATGACTATTTCCGCTGCTACGCGGATTTCTACGAGGGCAACCTCGCCGAGGCGCGCGGCATCGCGGCGAACTACGCCGGACATCCGGTCGCGCGCTGGCGGAACCTTTTCACCGAAGTCGGCTCGCAGCTCGACGAGATCGAGGGCAAGGCCGCGGCGAAGAAGGACGACGACAAGCCCGACCGCGAGAAGCAGCAGGCCGAACTCGCAGCGAGCGAGCCGACGTTCGACTTCAAGGTGGAGAACAAATCCATCGCGCTCACGTGGAAAAATCTCGGCGACGTGACGATCAACTACTACCTCACGGACCCCGAGTTTTCGTTCAGCAGCAGTCCGTTCGTCAGCCAGGATTCGAGCCGCTTCAGCATCATCAAGCCGAGCAGCAGCGCGAAGCAGGCGCTGCCCGCGGGCAAGGACGCGCTCGACCTTCCGCTGCCGGGTGAATTCGCGAAGGCCAACGTGCTCGTGGAAGTCATCGGTGCCGGCCACCGCAA
>JBDSAR010000287.1:0-4152 GCA_039922035.1 Chthoniobacteraceae bacterium | reverse complement strand
CGCCTCCGCTCCGCTCAGGATGACTCTGCTTTGGGAGGTATTTCAACAGGCTGCTTGGTGGTCTAGAAAGGTGTAATCACACCTCAATCGTTCGATTTGCACCTTTGCTTCAAAACGGTTTCCGACCGCTGGCATTAGCGTCCATTCGTAAAACTCGGTTTTATCCCGCACGGATCTCCACGCATCGAGAAACTTTGGCCTGCCTGTTTCATCGAGTGCCTGGGAGAAGGCGGTTTTGAATCTATTCCAGATCGTCTTCGGTTCAGTTTTCATTTTGCGCTTTTGTTGATTGAGAGGCGGCGGCGCGGAGTGGAAAGCAGAACGGAGGGCGAGGCTCAAGCACGGAGCGCCCGCGATATCCGCCGCTCCGCCGGCTCGGAATCGTGAGCGGAATTTGTGGCGGCACGTTGACATGCGGCGAATGCTTTCGATAGTCGCGGGCAATGAGTTTTGATTTGAGCGATTTGCTGCGGGACTGGCCTTACGAGCCGGGGCAGCTCCAAGTACGGAAGATCACGGGCAGCGATGGCCGGGAGAAGCTGCAACTGCGGCTGGACATGGGCGTGCTCCAGATGGAGATGGCGGGGCGCCCGGATGGCCGCGAGCCGCATGGCGTGGAGAGTGAGCTGGAATTTCAGATGGATCGCGCGGAGCAGGGGGGGAAGGATTTTGAACTGAGCGAGGATGACGTGGGCGAACTTCAGGCGGAGGGTGTGCAGTATTACCACCGCTATCTCGCGCTGTTTCAGCTCGGCGACTGGCAGAGCGTGATCCGCGACACGAAGCGGAACCTGGACATGTTTGCCTTTGTGGCGAAGCACGCGCCGGACGAGGAGGCGGCGTGGGGCGTGCTGCAGTTCCGGCCCTACGTGATGATGATGAACACGCGGGCGAAGGCGAACCTCGCCATCGAGAAGGACGACGTGGATGCGGCAATCAAGCTCGTGGAGAAGGGGATCGTGGGAATTGAGAAATTCGTGAAGGATCACAACCGGGAGGGCGAGGCGGACACTTCGGAAATCAAAAGCCTGAGTGATTGGCTGGGCGAGCTGCGCACGCTCAAGCCGCTGACGCCCGTGGAGAAACTGAACCGCGAGCTGGAGCGCGCGGTGGAGGACGAGAAGTACGAGCGCGCGGCGGAACTCCGCGATGCGTTGAAGGCGATGCAGAAAAAGTCCTGAGCGCGTGTCCTGAAAAGTGCGCAAGCTGAGGAAAGGAAGCGGAGATGAACGCAGACGCACGCAGATGGGATTCCAAAATCTGCGTTCATCCGTGTTCATCTGCGGTTCAAAATGCCGCTCCTGCGAACTCCTGCTGTGCGCGCCGAGCGCGCACTGTGCGATTCGGTGTTGGCGTTTCGCGATGTGACCGACTAGAGCCAGCGCCGATGTTTCGCCTCCCAGCGATCACTTTCAGCCTTTTCATCGCCGCGCTGCTGTGCGGCTGCGACAACGATCCGAACCCCGCGCCGTATCACAAGACGCGCGCGGACGGTTCGCCGTGGCGGGTGCGCTACATGCGCGAGCCGTCGGACCCGAAATCGTTTGATCCGCAGTTTGCCTACACGGTGCCGGATCTGCAATTCATGGAGCCGGTGTATGACCGGCTGCTCGAGTATCACCCGATGAAAGCGGACCCGATCGAGCTGATGGCGGGGATGCTCGAGGAGGTTCCGAAAAAGGAGGCGCAGCCGGATGGCAAGGTAAGCTACCTCTGCCGGCTGAAGCACGACATTCACTTTCACGACGATCCCTGCTTTCCCGGAGGCAAAGGTCGCGAGGTGGTCGCCGCGGATGTCCACTACGTCCTGCAGCGGATGGCCGATCCGAAGGTCGAGTCGCCCTACTTTGCGCCGCTCGAACAGAACATCACCGGGCTGCATGAGACGCGGGTGCAGGGCATCGCGAAGACGGGAAAATTCGACTACGCGACGAAGGTGAGCGGCTTCGAGTTGCTGAACTCGCACACGTTCCGCATCCACTTGAACGGCCCGTATCCGCAGCTCCTCTACTGGATGGCGATGCATACGATGAGCCCCGTCGCGCGCGAGGCGGTGGAGTATTACGATGGCGAGACGCACGATGGGAAGGTGCGGCCGAAATTCCGCTTCTACATGGTCGGGCAGGGGCCGTTCCGCATGCGCGACTACACGCCGCGCCGCTCGGTCCGCTACGAGCGGGTGGAGGGCTATCACACGAGCGTCTTTCCGAGCGACGGCTTCCCGCCGGAGAAGGCGGATTGGCTGAAACAATTCGCGGGCAAGCCGCTGCCGCTTTTCGATGAGCTGCACATCCTCATCGTGCAGGAGACGATCCCGAACTTTGTGCTCGGACGGCAGGGCTACCTCGACAGCATCACGGCGGACAAGGACTCCACTGCAGCGCTCGTCACCGCCGACCAGCAGCTCACGCCGAAATACAAGGCCCGTGGGATGGGCCTCGAAAAGGTCGGCCTGCCGAGCACGTTCTACATCAGCTTCAACATGCAGGACCCGGTCGTCGGCAAGAATGCGAAGCTGCGCCAGGCGCTTTCGTGCGCGTGCGACATGCGCGCGTATGTGGACATTTTTTACAACGGCGTGGCGCCCGTCTCGAACCAGCTCGTGCCGCGCGGGCTCTACGGCTACGATCCGAAATACGTGAACCCGAACGGCTACGACTTGGAGAAGGCGAAACGCCTGCTCGCGGAAGCCGGCTACCCGGGTGGCCGCGATGCGAAGACCGGCGAGCAGCTTGTGCTCACGCTCGAGGAGCCGGTCGAGAGCACCGAGTATCGCCAGCGCGCGGAGTATGATCAGCGGATGCTTGAGGCGATCGGCATCAAAATCAAAGTGAACGAGAACACCTTTGCCCGCGTGATTGAGCGGCTGGAGCAGGGGAATTACCAGCTTGGCGCCGGCACCGGCTGGGCGCTCGACTATCCCGACCCGGAGAATTTCTTCATGCTTTTCTACAGCAAGAATTTTCCGCGCGAGGGCGCGAACTACTGCCGCTACAGTCGCCCGGAATTCGACAAGGCGTACGAGGCGATGGCGCAGATGGACAACGGCCCCGAGCGGCTTGCGCTCATCGCGAAAATGAACGCGATGCTTGCCGAGGATTGCCCGGCCATTTGGGAATTTGACAAGGCCTTCTACATCGCCACGCAGCCGTGGGCGCGCTGGACGCACAACAGCCCGATGATCGAATACGGCTACAACAAGTATCATCAGGTGGACATCGGCGAGCGCGAGAAGCTGCGCGCTGAATGGAACCGCAAGCCGGTGTGGCCGCCGATCGCGCTCGGCGGGCTGCTCGTCGCGGGTTTGATCTACGCCGTGCGCTGGAACCGCCGCCATGTTTAGCTATCTCGTCCGCCGTCTCCTTTACGCGGTGCCGATCCTGCTCGGCGTCGTCTTTATCTCGTTCTTTCTCGACAGCGTGATGATGTCGCCGGAGTCGAAAGCCTCGCGGGTGCTCGGGCCGAAAGGCACCGGTGAAGTGCGGCGCGAATGGATTCACAACCGCGGCCTCGACCAGCCGCTGCCGAAGCAGTTCGTGCGGTACGTCGGCAACCTTGCGACACTCAATTTCGGCACGAGCTGGGTCACCGGGCGCGAGCTGCGCGAGGTTTTCCTCAAGGGCGCGGGCCCGTCGCTGAGCATCACGGTCCCGGGATTCGTCGCCGCGTTCTTCGCATCGGTCGGCCTCGCGCTGTTCCAGGTCTTCGTGCGGAACTCGCCGCTCGACCGCGGTCTCACGCTGCTGAGCGTCGCGCTGATGAGCGTCCCGACGATGGTGTATGTGATCTTCACACAGGCCTTCCTCGCGCTCGGCCTGTGCTACTTTCCGGCGTACGGCTTCGGCGATGTCGGCCTCGGGATGCTGCGCTTCATCGCGCTGCCGATCGTCATTTTCATGCTCATCAATCTTGGCCACGACGCGCGGCTGTATCGCGCGATCTTCCTTGAGGAAATGGGCCAGGACTACATCCGCACCGCGCAGGCGAAGGGCCTCTCCAATGCGCGCGTGCTTGGCGTGCATGTGTTCAAAAACGGACTCATCGCCATCATCACCCTCGTCGTCGCCGAGCTGCCGCGACTCGTGCTCGGCTCGCTGCTGATCGAAAGCCTCTTCGGCATACCCGGCCTCGGCAACGTGCTCGTGCAGGCAA
>JBDSAR010000286.1:0-6808 GCA_039922035.1 Chthoniobacteraceae bacterium | reverse complement strand
TCCCGCCCGTCGCCGCCCTGCGCATGGGGCGTTCGTCCGAATTCTCCGCTCCACACGACAAGGGTGTCCTTCAAAAGCCCGCGCTGCTTGAGGTCAGTGAGCAGTCCCGCGATGGGCTGGTCCACGGACGTGCAGTTCGATTGCAGTGCGTTGCTGAGATTGAAGTGCTGGTCCCAGTTGCCGTGGTTGATCTCCACGAAGCGCACGCCGGCCTCGATGAATTTCCGCGCGAGCAGGCATTTCCGCCCCATGTCGTCCGTGCCGCTGCCGCCCGGGCCGCCACCGGCAAAATATCCGCCGGTGCCGCGTCCGGTGCCGCCGATGCCGTAGAGTTTTTTGGTCGCCTCGGATTCCTTGTCGATATCCATCACCGCGGGCATCTGGCTCTGCATCTTGAACGCAAGCTCGTAGCTCTCGATCACGCCTTCGACGTCGGGATTGTATTTGTCCCTGCGAAGCGCCTCGCGGTTGAGCGTCTGGATGAGTTCGAGTTCCGTGCGCTGCGCCGTCGGGCCGAGCGTCGTCTGGATGTTGCGCACCTGCGCCCCCGCGACAGAGCGGTTGTCCGCGCCGATGCGCGTGGCTTGGTAAATTGCAGGGAGAAACGCGCTGCCGTAGTTTTGCGAACCGCCAAAACCTGCCGGCGGCGAAATCGTGATGAAGCCGGGCAGGTTTTGGTTCTCAGTGCCGAGGCCGTAAGTCGTCCACGCGCCGAGCGAGGGTCGGACGAACTGCGAATTGCCCGTGTGCATTTTCAAGAACGCCTGCGGATGCGCCGGGAGATCCGTCTGCATCGAACGCACGAGCGCCATGTCGTCCGCGTGCTGCGCGACATTTGGGAACAGCTCGGAGATCCACTGCCCGCTCTTCCCGTGCTGCGCAAATTTCCACTTCGATCCGAGCAGCTTCGTGCCGGGGCGCTTGCCGGGCTTGTCCGTGTCCGCGGTGAGCTTCGGCTTGTAGTCGAAAGTGTCCACGTGCGACGGCCCTCCGCGCATGCAGAGGAAAATCACGCGCTTGGCCCGCGCTGGAAAATGCGGCTGCTTCGGTGCGAGCGGGTTTGCGTCGGCGGCAAGCGCATTTTTCCCCGCAAGTCCGGCGAACGCCAGCCAGCCGAAGCCGCAGGCGAGATTGCCAAGCACGGCGCGGCGTGTGAGCAGTGGCGTGATGTCTCCGCAGGTGTTCGAGTTCATCGGATGGATGGAGTGGGTTGGTTGCGGTGAGTGACGTGTGCTGAACACGAAGGGTTACGCTTCAGGCAGTGTGTGACGTTTCAAACACGCGCACACCGGGGAGGTTGCGGAAAAAATCCGGCTCATGAAATCTGCAATGAGCGGGCTGGCAGCGACTCTGGCTGCTGATTTTGGCAATGGGAGTCGTGCGGCTGTGGCCGAGGGTCAGCGGCCGCTGGGCGGTGTTTCCCACATGGACTGGCCGGGCTTCGGAGTCCGATCCGGCTCCGGCGCCGCCTCGCGGACCAACTGCATGCCGATCCACAGGATGAGGAGGGTGCCGAGGAGCAGGCAGAGCAGGACCGCGCCGGCTTTCATCCAGTCCAGCGCCTTCGTGTTTCTCCGGATGCGTCGTCGCGGTCTGCTCATTTTCGGAGAGGCAGCCATGCGATGGCGCGTTGGATTTGCCCGTCCCAGTACGCCCAGTCATGCACGCCGGGGCTTTCCTCGCAGGTGTGCGCGTAACGGATGGTGTCGAGGTGCCGGTGAAATTCGCGGGTGTCACCGATGATGTCGTCCTCCGTGCCGCAGCTCAGCCAGAGCGCGGGCTTCGGTCCGCGGCGTGATGCGACGCGTTTTGCGAGGTGGAAAAGATCGCTGCCTGTGCCCGCGGCATCGGCACCGGGACCGGCGACGGCATTCCACTCGATTTTGCTGAAGCGCGAGCGGGGTTTGCCGGATTCGCGCAGCCGCCGGACATAGTCGAGCGCGCCGCTGAAGCTCGCGGCGGCCGCAAATTTATCCGGATGCGAAAGTGCGAGGCGCAGCGCGCCGTAGCCGCCCATCGAGAGGCCGGCGGTGAAATTGTCCGCGCGCTTTTCTGAGAGCGGGAAGAAGCCGCGCATCAGCGCCGGCAGTTCCTCGCTGAGAAAGGTCCAGTAGCGCGCGCCGCTGGCCGTGTCCTGGTAGTAGCTGCGCCCGACAGCGGGCATGACGACGGCGAGATTCCGCTCCGTGGCGTAGCGCTCGATGCTCGTGCGGCGCATCCACATGGTGTGATCATCGCTGAGGCCGTGGAGCAGGAAGAGCACGGGGTGCGGCTTCCGTCTGGCCGCGGGAGCTTCCGGGATGATGACGTGTGCCGAGACGGAGAGCGCGAGCGTCTCGCTGAAGAAGTGGCAGTCGAAGAACGCCATCGTCCGTCACCCTCAGTTCCGGAGTCCTTTTGCGTAGCCGAAGAAGCCGCGTTTCTTGATCAGATCGCAGACTGCCGAGGGCACCATGTTTTCCCACGCGGGATCGTGGTCGCAGATGCGCTTGAGCACGTCGCGGCTGAAGATCGGGAGGTAATCGGCGTTGAAATTATCCAGCGCAACAAAGCTGCCGCGGTCGTGGAGATAGCCGTAGAGCTTTTGGAGATCCGGCGAGACCTGCGCGGTCTCGACGGTGGAGACGGTGCCGGTGAGCTGATCCTGCAGCGGGTAGATGTAGAGCTTGAGTTCATTTTTGAAGAGCCGCCCGAAGCTTTCCAGAATGCCGCCGGGGAGCTGCGTGTAGTATTTCTCGTTGAAGAGCTCCAGCAGCGTGGGCACTCCGAGCACGAGGCCGATGCGCTCCTTCGTGATGCGGTTCAGATACGCGCCGAGCTTGAAAAATTCGCTGTAGTCGCTCACGAGCACCGTCATGCCGCAGGCGCTGAGCACATCCGCGCGCGCGAGAAAATCCCGGCGGTCCATCGCGCCGGTCTGGAGCAGATTCGTCATCGTGAGTTCCATCACCTGCACGACTTCCCTGCCGGCCACACTCGGCTCCGCGGTGAATTTTTCAAACGCACAGCGCATCATGTCGAGGTTCACATGCGTGAGCGGGCGGAAGCTGCCGCGCTCGACGAGGACGGCCTTTTTGTAAAACACCTCGGAAGGCTGGAGCACGTCGCGGTTCGGGCCGAACATCGCCGCGCCGCTGAGTCCGAGCTGCACGAGCTTCAGCGCCATGAGGCGGTTGTCCACGGTGCGGAACTCGATGCCCGCAAACTCGATCATGTCGATCTCGATGCGGCCCGTGTTGAGATCATCGAGGAGGCTCTCGACGAGTTTTTCCGGCTCGTGGTGAATGAAGAAGCAGCCGTAGCAAAGGTTCACGCCGATGATGCCGAGCGCCTCCTGCTGCGCCTGCACGTCCGTGTCGAGCATCCGCACGTGGATGATCACCTGGCTGGGATCGTCATGTGGATGGCTCTGGAATTTCACGCCCATCCAGCCGTGGCATTCGTTCGTGCCCTTGAAATTGCGCGTCGCGACGGTGTTCGCGAATGCGAAGAACGACGTATTGTCGCCGCGCATGTCGGAGAGCCGCTCGATGTTCAGCGAGAACTCGTGATTGAGCATCGCCTGCAGCCGCGGGCGCGAGACGTAGCGCTCGGCCGGGCCGTAGATCGCATCGCTCACCGCCATGTCGTAGGCGGACATGCTCTTCGCCACCGTGCCGCTCGCGCCGCCGACACGGAAGAACCAGCGCACGACTTCCTGCCCCGCACCGATCTCGGCAAATGAGCCGTACCAGCGCTTGTCGAGGTTGATGTTGAGCGCCTTCTGGTGAGTGTTCAGTTGTTCTGCCGGCATAGGCGGAGGCTGCCGAAAATCAGCGGCAGTTGTCGAGTTCGATGGCTCTGCGTTGTTTGCAAAGTGGGGGCGATGCCGCCGCCCTCGCCGAGTCAGCGATGCGGGATCGTCGTGCGCAGCAGCGACGTGTCCGGCGCAATCGGTGAGAGCGTGCGGTCGCGTGCGGTCGCAGGGAGGATGAAGAACTCGCCACAGGCGAATTTTTCACCCGCGCATCCCACGCTGCCGCTGAGCACGGTGAAAATCACGCCGTCCGCGCTGGTATCCGTCCGCGGTGCGGCGAGCTGCCAGCGTTCGACGTGGAATTCCGCGCACGAGACAATCGTCTCGCCGGAGGCCTGCGCGAGCGCGGGCTCGTGATCCTTGAAATCAATCGAGGCCAGCGATTCCGTGACGTGCAGCGCGCGCGGTTTTCCGTCGAGCCCCGTGCGGTTCCAGTCAAAGACGCGGTAGGTCGTGTCGCTGTTCTGCTGGATCTCGACGATGAGGCAGCCCGCGCCGATCGCGTGGCAGCAGCCGCTCGGGATGAACATCGCATCGCCCGCGCGGACCGGGACGCGGTGAAGCAGCTCCGCCGCGCGACCCTCCGCGAGCGCGTGTTCGAAACCCGCACGTGTCGTCCCGCGCCGGAAGCCGGCGAAAAGCTCCGCGTCCTTTGCGGTGTCGAGCAGGTACCACATTTCCGTCTTGGGATCGCCTTTCAGATCCGCCGCCTTGTGCACAGGCGGATGCACCTGCACCGAGAGCGTCTCCTGCGCGTCGAGGATTTTTGCGAGCAGGGGAAAGCGCGGCGAATCCGGCACGCGCGCGCCGAACACATCCTTGCGGAATACGGTCCAAAGCTCGTGCAGTGTCGTCCCGATGAATGGCCCGCGCGCGACCACGCTCTGCGCATCCTCGCGGTCCACGAGTTCCCAGCTTTCGCCGATCGGCGCACCGGCGGGCGCACCTTTGCCGGGCATTTCTGCGAGGCGATGGCCGCCCCACACGCGCTCCATGAAAAGCGGGCGGAAGGAGAGGGGAGTGATGAAGGACATGGTGCGGAGCTTTGTCTTAATCCTATTCTTAATCCTACTCTTACTCTGCCAGCGGAGCACGCCGCGGGGGCATGGCGGGCTTAAAAAGATGCGGGAGCATACGGGCAGGTCGCGCCTTCGGGAATCTGCGCGCGCGGCCAATCAGCATTTTCCTCCGCCGTTCACTTCGACTTCACGGCCTTCGCCTCGATCTTCCGGTACAGCGTCGCCATGCTGATGCCGAGCACCTTCGCCGCCTTCTCGCGGTTGCCGGCGCTGTGCTTGATGGTCTCCTCGATGAAGCGCCGCTCCTGGTCGCGGATGAAGTCGTCGAGCTTCCTGCCTACGGGCAGTGCGTTGCCGCCGGATTTCGCTCCTTGGGCCATGCCGGTCAGCAACTGCGGCGGGAGATCCTTCACGCGGATCAAATCATCATCGCAGAGCGCGCTCGCACGTTCGATGGCGTTTTCAAGTTCCCGCACGTTGCCCGGCCAGGGGTAGCCTTGGAGCGCCTCGATCGCCTTCGGTTCGATCTTCATCGTGCGCGGGTTCGACCCGGCGGCGGACTTTTTCAGGAAATGCTGGACGAGCAGCGGGATGTCCTCGGGCCTGTCGCGCAGCGGCGGCAGTTCGATGGGGATCACCGCGAGGCGGTAGTAAAGATCCTCGCGGAACTTCCCGTCCTTCACCTTGTCGAGGAGAGATTCGTTCGTCGCGCCGAGCACGCGCACATTGATCGGCAGCGTCTTCGTGTCGCCCACGCGGCGGAGCTGGCGCTCCTGGAGCACACGGAGCAGTTTTGTCTGCAGCGGGAGGGCCATCGAGTTCACCTCGTCGAGGAAAATGGTGCCCTTTTCCGCCTCCTCGAAAAGCCCCGCCTTGTCCGCGGATGCGCCGGTGAAGCTCCCTTTCTTGTGCCCGAACAGCTCGCTCTCGAGCAGGTTCTCCGGCAGCGCGGAGCAGTTGATCGCGACAAAGGGATGATGCTGCCGGCTGCTGTTGAAATGCAGCGCGCGCGCCACGAGTTCCTTGCCTGTGCCGCTCTCGCCCTGGATCAAAATCGTCGAGTCCGTGTCTGCAATTTTGCGAATGAGGTGGTACACCTCATCCATCTTCGGAGAGGTGCCGATGATGTTCTCCGGGTTTGCCGCGCGCTTCACCACTTTCATCAGCGTGTCGCGCTCCTTCGCCGTGTCGGAGAATTCGACCACGTGCTTCACCCGCGCCTGCATCTCGGAAATCTTGAAGGGCTTGCGGATGTAGTAACGCGCTCCTTCGGCGATGGCCTTCTCGGCGATCTCCTCGTTGCCCTGCCCGGTCATCAGGATGACCTCGCAGCTTTCGAGCGCCGCCTTCACTTGCCGCAGGATTTCGAAGCCGTCCACCTTGCCCATCCTGATGTCGCTGATGACGAGCTGTGGCGCGATGTTCTCAAGCTGTTCGAGCGCCTTTGCACTGTTCGTGAAAGGAAAAGTCTCGTGCCCGATCTCCTTGCAGGCGGTGACAACGAGTTCGACGATGTTCGGTTCATCGTCCACAATGAGAATCTTGGCCATGGTTTTGGTGGGTTAGGCTGAAAACGCGACGTTCTCGAAAATGAGACTATCGCACGGATGAGAGCAGGTTCACCATTGCCGTCAATCGAAAATGAGAATTGTGTCGTCGTGCATGCAAACGCGGCGAAGTGCTTGCGAGCAGAAGCGGACAGATGTTTTTGAAGGCGGGAAGATGGAAGCGGAGGAGGGGCTTGGTGGCGCGGTTGGGGCGATGGTGCAGGATGGGGAGGTCTGAGTTTGGATGGAGGCGGTGGACCGGATGCGTGCCGGGCGGAGCTGGGACTTTGACGCGCAGCGAGTCTGCGGCGACACGGTCGTCGGGGGCGACGGTGACCGTGGAGTCATCCGTCGCCCGCCTTTTGAAACCCTTGTTCGCGCTCATTCGTGCCCATTTATGGTGTCAGTCAATTTGAGCCACTCCCGTAATATTGGCATGACGGGTG
>JBDSAR010000285.1:0-8438 GCA_039922035.1 Chthoniobacteraceae bacterium | reverse complement strand
TGAGGCCGTGCATCACGCTGAGGCCGGAGATGAGGGGGATGGCGAGCATGAGGAAGGGCTGCTTCGACTCGTGCGTGAGCGTGATGAGCACGGGCAGCAGCAGCACAAGGCCCACGGCCATCCAAGTCGGCAGGCCGACGACGATGGCGAGCGCCATGATGCACCAGCCGACGCGCTTCGGGCCGAAGATTTCCGTGAACCTCCGCGCGATGACTCCCGCGCCGCCGCTTTCGGCGAGCAGTTTCCCGAGCATCGTGCCGAGGCCGATGATCGCCGCGATGCCGCCGAGCGTTTTGCCCAGGCCGACGGTGAAAAATTCAAGGATGTCGAGGATGCCCATCTCCGCGCCAAGTTTGATCGGGGCCTGCGCGTCCACTTCCTTCACGCCCATGAGCACCGCGCCGCTGCCGACGAGCAGCGAGGCGAGTGCGAGCGCGATGAATGCGTTCACTTTGAACCTCGTGACGAGCACGACGAGCAGCACGACGGCTGCGAGCGCGAGGGTGATGAGGGTCCAGTCCTGGGTGGTCATGGAGCGAGGATCTTGATTTAGCGCAGCTCGAAGATGGCTTCGATTTCCACGGCGATGTTGCCGGGGAGCGGGCCCATGCCGACGGCACTGCGGGCACCGACACCGTTCTCCGCGCCCCAGATTTCGGCGAAGAGTTCGGAGCAGCCGTTGATGACTTTCGGGTGATCGTAGAAATCAGGCGCGGTGTTCACCATGCCGAGGACTTTGATCAGACGCGCGACGCGATCGAGGCTGCCGAGTTCCGAGCGGAGCGTGGCGAGGATCGCGAGGCCGACCTGGCGCGCGGCGGCTTTGCCGGCTTCGAGATCGAGGTCGCGACCGACGACGCCGGTGATGAGCGTTTTGTCCGCCCGCAACGGGCCGTGGCCGGAGACGTAGGCCATGTTGCCGGCGATCACGAGCGGCTTGTACACGGCGACGGGTTTCGGCGCGGGTGGGAGTTCGAGGCGGAGTTCGGCGAGGCGTTCTTCGGGTGACATATGCGCGCGGAGGGTAGGGGAACGTGTGGGCGAGTCACTCCGTTTTCAACGCGGCGAGCAAGGTGAAGTCGGCGTCGCTGAGGTCGATCTTCGCAGCCCCGATATTTTCTTCGAGATGCGGAATTGTTGTGGTGCCTGGAATGACGATGATGTTCGGCGAGCGGCGCAGCAACCATGCGAGCGCAAGCTGCGCGGGTGTGGCGCCGAGGCGTGAGGCGGTTTCCGTGAGCGGGCTTTCCGCGAAGCTGAGCGGTGCATGGCGTTCAAAGGGCTGCGCGCCGAGCGGGCCGTACGGGAGGAATGCGATGCCGTGCCGTTCGCAAAATGCGAGCACATCATCCGCGCCGCGTTCGCGGAGGTTGTAGCGATTCTGCACGGAGAAGATGGGGACGATGCCGACAGCTTCCTCGATTTGCGCGACGGTGACATTCGACAATCCGACGTGGCGGATTTTTCCCCCGGCGCGCAGCGCTGCGAGCGTGCCGACGGAATCGGCGAACGGCACCTTCGGATCGGGGCGGTGAAGCTGATAGAGATCGATCCGCTCCATCCGCAGGCGGCGCAGGCTGTCCTCGCAAGCGCGGCGGAGATTTTCCGGGCGGCCATCAGGGAAGACGTTGATGGGCGAAGTTTTCGTGACGCCGCCTTTCGTCGTGATGACGAGTCCCTCGCGATACGGATGCAGAGCGGCTGCGATGATCTCTTCGTTGTTGCCAGGGCCGTAGGCCTCGGCGGTATCGAAAAAATTCACACCAAGTTCGACGGCGCGGCGCAGGAGTTTTTCACCAGCGTTCCAGTCGGCGAACGGGCCAAAGTTTCCCGGTTGTCCGCAGAGTCGCATGGCACCGTAGCCGACGCGATGCACGGGCAGATCGCCTCCGATGAGAAATGTCGCCGGGGTCATTTTCCACAGAGTCGGTGAAGCCGGGAGTCCGACCTAGCCGAAACTGAGCTTCTGCACATGCGCAAGTCGGCAGGCGTTCAGCACGTCCACGACACGCTCGTGGCGCGCTTCCATGTTGGGCCGGATGATCACTGGATCATCGGGCGAACTTTTCATGGCGCTCTTGAGGAATTCCTCGAGCTGCTTGAGTTCGCGATCCTTGGGTCCGCCGGATTTCGGGTCCCCGTTCACGAACACATTGCCGATCGCATCCACGTCCACGACGATGGGGGTGCTGACTTTGTCGGCTCCGCCCGGCGCTGAACTTGGCAGGCCGATCTGAAAGAAGCCCTCTTTGATGTTCTGTCCTGCGCATGCCATGAAAAACAGCAGCAGCACGAAAACCACATCCACCATGGGTGCGATTTGAAATCCGAAATCTCCGCTTTCTCCGCCTCCGCCTCCGGCCATATAATGTGTTCCTTTCTGGTTTGGGGTTAGGGTTTGCCTTCCATCTCCTTGTCCACGGCGCTGAACGTGACGTTCGGCACGCCGGCGGCGCCCATGGCGACCATGATGGAGCGGACGTAGGCGTATTTCGCACGCTTGTCGGCGCGGATGATGACGCGGAGGTCCGGGTTGATATCTTTTTTCCTCTTAATCAATTCCGGGAGCACACTGGCGTCCACCGTCTTGTCATCCACGATGATGGAGCCGTTGTTGCCGATGTCCGACCACGTGAGGTTGAGCATCAGTTCGCTTTTTTTCTTGTCGGAGGCGTCAGGCTCCTTGGCCTCCTTTGCCATGGGCAAGATGACCTCCTTGTTGACCTGCATCACCTGCTCGGTGGCGATGGACATGAAGAACACGAGCAGCACGAGGAGGATGTCGATCATCGGGGCGATCTGGAATTCCGGATCCTCCTCGGGAAGGACGCGCGTGGCGGCCTTGGCTTGCTGTGCGTGTGTCTGGTGGGCCATCGGCTTTTACCAGCTAAGCACCGAGCCGCAGTGCGGGCAGGGGGACTGGCCGACGGTGACATTTCCTGCGCAGACGGGACAGCTCGCGGCTGCGGCTGCGGCTGCTGCGCCTCCGACTGGGCGTGCCATTTGTGGAACTCCGGCGGCGGCGAAATTTTCGCCGACCTGCATGCCTGCGAGTTCGTCGTAGGGAACGTCGGTGATGAGCGTGTTCACGATGTCGTCTGCGTGGACGATGGAGGCCTGCGACATGTTGCGGAAAATATAGTAGGCGACGAATGCGGGGATCGCGATGAAGAGACCGCTCGCGGTTGCGAGGAGCACTTCGGAGATCTTGCCGGCGAGTTCCTTGGGGTTGCCCATTCCGGAGGCGCCGAGGACGGAGAAGGCGCCCATCATTCCGATGACGGTGCCGAGCAGGCCGATCATCGGCGAGACGACGCCGATGACGGAGAGGTAGCTGTTTTTCGTGCGGAGCAGCGTGGCCTCGCGCAGGCCGTGCTCGGAGAGGCCGCCTTCGACGGCTTCCTTGCCGCGGCCGATGCGTCCGAGGCCGGCGCGAAGGACGTTCGCGAGGTAGTTCTTGTTCGCGTTGCAGGTCTCCCAGGCTTCCTGGTAATTGCCCGAGCTGATGAGCTGGCGGAGGCTGTCAACGAGCGGCGGCGGCGCGAGCTTGTCCTTCCGCATCATGATCGCGAGCTGGATGATGAGCGTGACCATGATCACCGAGGTCGCGAGCAGGCAGAGCCACACAAAGATGACCATCCCGCCGCCGTGGAGAATTTGCTTAATGATGCTGTCCTCTGCCGAGGCATTGGCTGCGGAGAGTGCCACGATGAGGGGCGTGAGGACGTATGGGAGGGAACGGCGGAGTTGGTTTTTGAGCATGGGTGAAAAAGTATGAGGACTGAGGAGGTGGGAACTTGTTACGGTGTCGTAATGCCTTTCTTGCGGAGCACGTCAATGCGCTTCTCCGCTTCGCTCACTACGGCCCGCTCCTGATAGAAGATCGCGACCGTGCGGCAATAGTTTTCCATCGCTTCGGGAAATTTCCCCTCTCCCTCGGCGACTTTTCCGAGGACGTAAAATGCCTGGCCGTAAAGCTGGCTTTCGGCCCGTGAGACGGTCTTTTTGGTGAGTGCATCCTTCACGATCGGCTCCGCGACGGACTTGGCTTCGGCAAGGTTTCCGCGCTCGGCGGCGATGCGGGCCTTGCCCACGCTGGCCGCGATGGAGCCGGATGCCGGGTAGGTCTTTTGAAATTCGTTAAACGCAGCTTCCGCCTCCGGGAACTTGCCAAGGTTCACATAGATGTTCCCGAGCATCGCCGCCGCCTCGGTCGCCCATGCGATGGGCAGGCCCTTGTAGCGGTCCGAGACGCCCTTGATCAGGACCAGCGCCTTGTCCAACTCGCCCGCGTCAATCGCACTTCGCCCCTGCAAAAATTCGGGCGGCGCATTCTTCCTCACCTCTTGGATTTGCGCGAGATCGTAGCTGATTTCGCCTTGCGCATTCTTCACCGCGACCTTCGTGCCGCGAACGCCGACGATGAGAACATTCGCGAGCTGCTGCGGTTGCGCGGTCGCGCCCACGGGTTTCAAAAGCACGTAATCCGCCCCGACTCCCACCTGCGCGGGTGCCTGCGCGGATGCGCCGTGCGGCAGGGAAAGTGCGGCCGCGGCGATGATGATTGCAGAAAGGAGTTGCAGCAGTGGGAACGGGAAACTTAGCTTCATGGGCTTTGTCTTAGGGCGGGGAATCGTTGCGCGAAAGCTACGCGTTTCCGCCGGGACGAGGCAACACACTTCCGCAGTTTTTCAAAAAAATGGTCAATACACTTCGCAAATTCAGCCAGCCATTGATGGTCGTCTTCACTGTCGTCGCCATCGTCGCCCTCGTGGGATGGGGGCCGGGATCGAGCGGGAAATCGGGCAACAGCGCACCTGCGGTCATCATGCGCGGCAAGCCCGTGAGCCAGGAGACATGGCACCGCGAGGGGCGTGTGCTGGCCATCCACGCCCGCCTCGGTGGCGCGTATGCGCAGCTCATGGATCCCGCCTCGATGTTCGGCAAAATCACACCCGAGGGAGTGGAGAATTCGCTGCTCTTCGAGGGCGAGGCTGCGGCGCTCGGCATCACGGCATCGCAGGAGGAAATCGAGCAGCAGCTCGGGCAGACGCGTGCCTTCATCGGGGAGGACGGGAAGTTCGACAACAACCGCTTCGAGAACGTCGCGCAGCAGGTGCTCATGCCCGAGGGATTCAGCAAAACGCAGATTGATCTCTTCGTGGGCACCGAGGTGCAGGCGCGGAAAATCGCGGCACTGCTGGCTTCGACGATTCCGCCGACCCCCTCGGAGATCAAAGCCGAGTTCATCCGCTCGCGGCTGTCCACCGAGGCATCGTATGTCGTGCTGAAGACGGCGGACTTCCGCTCCGCACAAAAAGTGACCGCGGATGAAATCGCAAAGCGCTACGAGATGAAAAAGGATCAGCTCAAGTCGCCGGAAAAGCGCAAGGTGCGCTTCGCCGCATTCACACTGCCGCCGCCGAAGGATGGCAAGCCGCTCGATGAGGCGAAGAAAAACGAGGAACTGCAAAAGCGTGCAGATGCGGCGTATGATTTTGCGGCCATGCTGCAGAAGCCCGGCGTGAATTTCGAGGAAGCCGCGAAGCAGGCCGGCGCCACAGTCGGCGAGACGGCGCAGTTTTTTGCAGTGGAAGCCGGCCCGGCCGAGATGGAGGGGGCGCCCGCGGTGGCTGAGGCGGCCTTTGCGCTCACGAAGGAGAAGCCGTACAGCGCGCACATCGTGCTCGCGCAGGGCACCTACGTGCTCGCGCTCAAGGAAGTCCAGCAGCCCGAAACGCTCCCGTTCGACAAGGTCCGCAAACAGCTCGAGGACGAACTCATCGGCGAAAAGGCCGACGAAGCCATGATGGCGAAAGCCCGCGACACCCGCGGCAAGCTCGCCGAGGCGCGCAAGAGCGGGAAGTCATTCGCCGAAGCCGCGCAGTCGCTTGGGATGAAGGCTGAGGCGTTCCCCGCATTCTCCATGATGCAGCGTGTGCCGCCGGGCACACTGTACGCGGAAATCATCCAGGGTGCCGCCGGAAAACTCGCGCCGGGCGAAGTTGGCCAGGTGATCCCGACCCAGGGTGCCGCGCTCATCGTGCATGTGGATCAGCGGCCCGCCGTGGATGAGAAGGGCATGGCGGAGGACACGGCGCAGATCACCCAGCGCATTCAGGGCATGCGGCAGATGATGGCGTTTCAAGCCTGGCTCGCGGATCGACGCGAAGCTGCGGGGCTCAAGCCTCCGAAGGGATTCTGAGCCGCACCCACGGATGACGCCGGAACTCGACGCGATCTTCGACGATGCAAACGGGGATCTTGCACTGGGCGATCTCGATGTTGCCGTGGAGAAATACCGGCGCTGCACGGAACTGGATCCCGGGTTTGCCGACGCATGGCATGCGCTTGCGATGGCCCTGATGAAGCTGGGCCGCCATGAGGAGGCGATCACGGCCGCCTTGAAGAACACGGAACTGCGTCCGAATGACCAGCTCGCGTGGAGCAGCCTCAGCATCTGCCATGTGAAAAACCACCAGATACCCGAGGCAGAGGCCGCGGGTGCGAAGGCGAGGATCCTCTCGTGGGGCGGAAAAATCCGAAAGGATGCGTGAAGATGCAGCGATACCGCAGCGCGGACTGAGCTTCCGCGCGCGACATTTGGAAGCTCGCAAAATCCGCGGGATGGATTTAGCATGATTTTATGCGTCCCGTTTTTTCCGTGCCAGCAGCCATCCTAGCCGCGCTCATCGCATGCGCACCCGCCCAGGATTCCGCCGCACCAAAGCCGGGGACTAAGCCGGTGCCTGCGGAGAAGGAGACGAAGGGCGCGCGATCCGAACTCTCCACCGACGGGCCGGCGCAGCCGCTTTCGACGTTCCCAAACCGCTATGCCTTCCTGCTCACCGAGGCGTTGCGACGGTTCCAGTTGCGCGATTACAAAGGCGCGCTGGATTACATTGATCGCGCGGACGAGATCCTGCCGCCGACCGCATGGTCCCTGAATGTGCGGGGCGCGGTGGCGATTGAGCAGCGTGATTTCGACCGCGGGTTCAAGCAATGCGCGGATGCGCTGAAGCTCGATCCCGGTTTTTTCCCGGCGAAGTTCAACATCTGCGAGATCCCGTTCCTCCAGGGAAAGTATGGCGAGGCCCGCGGGCTATGGATGAAACTTTTCACCACGCTGAAGGCAGGGGACGCGTCATCGGAATTGGTGACCTACCGGATTTTCCTCACCTACCTCCTGGAAAATGATCTGTCCCGTGCAAACGAATGGCTGGAGAAAATCCCATTCCCCTCACAGACGCCGGCCTACCAGTATGCGCACGCCGCATTGGCCCGGCAGCAGGGCGACATCGCGAAGTGGGACGAGTGGATCCGCAGCGCCGCATTCATCTGGCCGGAGGCAAAGCGGTCGGAATACATGGATGTATTGATTCAGCTCGGCTGGATGAAACACGAATGACCGCGCCTCCGGTGCGGAGCAGATGATTCCGCTCGGAAAATGGTGAACCGCGATGTCTGATTTCTTCCTCCGAATTGCACTGCGGCTGATCGAGCCGATCGGCTTGTTCTGGCTGGGGTTGATTTTTCTCACGCTGCTGCTGCGCCGTCGCCGGCAGATGTTCCCGTGCATCGTGTGCGCGCTGCTCACGCTGCTCATCACGATCATCGGCGGCACGGATTTCTCCTCGTGGCTGCTGCTGCGGCTGGAGCGGCCGTGGACCGAGAGAAAGCTGATCGATGTCCCCGTATGCGATGCCGTCGTGGTGCTCGGCGGTGGTGCCGAGGCATCGCGGCACGACGTGGACGGCGTGCGCCTGACAGTCGCCGGAGATCGCATCCTCACCGGGCTGGAGCTGATGCGCTGGGGGCGCGCGCCCGCGCTGATCATCGGCGGCGGCATGTCGCGCGTGGACGATGTGGACAAGGTCGAGAGCGATCTCATCCGCACCCGCATCGGCGACTGGAAGCCGCCGATGTCGTGGGCGATCGTCAGCCTCGGCGCGGCCACGGACACTCACGATGAGGCGATGCGCCTCGTGCCGCTCGCGAAGGATCGCGGCTGGAGAAAAATCCTGCTCGTGACCTCCGCGACCCACATGCGCCGTGCCGTGGCCGTCTATCGTGCCGCGGGCTTTGAGGTGGAGCCGGCGCCGTGCAATTTCATCGTCTTGGGCAACGCCAAGCCGCCGTCGTTCCGCATCGGCATCCCGTCGTGGTACGGCTTCGAGATCTTCAGCGTCTGGCTCCACGAATATGCCGGCTGGAAAATGTACGAGCGCAGAGGATGGCTCGGTGAAAAGTAGGGCAAACGCGCGATGCCGTGTCTTCGTCGGTCGTGCCGAAATGACCACGCCTGCCGACTCACGCTGGCTCCCGTACGAGCGACGGCACCGCCTCGCACCTTTCCCGCCAGCCGGGAAAATTCCACTCGTTCGGAAATGCGCGGCACTGCGCCGGCTTCACCTTTTGCAGCCGGCAGTCGCGGCCAT
>JBDSAR010000284.1:0-2463 GCA_039922035.1 Chthoniobacteraceae bacterium | reverse complement strand
CACGCCTGCGGGCGAGCAGGTGCGGATGGAAGACGCGATTTACACGAAATACGACATCGTGCTCTGCATCTCTACATATTCCGCGACGGCGCCGCTCACCGCATTCGCCAAGAAGTTCGGCTTCCGTGGTGCGACCATGCACGGGATGAACGCGACCATCTTGCGCAGCGGTCTCGCCGTGGATTACGACGACGTGAGCCGTGAGGCGGAAAAGCTGCGCCTCGGCATGACGCGCGCGGACTGGGTGGAGATTGACTACATTTTCGACGGCCAGCAGCACACGCTGCACGTGGATCTCGGCGCGCAGGAGGCGCAGAAAAGCCACGGCCTCTGCCGGGGCGGCCCGGACATCGCAAATCTTCCGGCGGGCGAAATCTACTTCGTGCCGAAATCGGTCCGCGGCGAATTCCCGCAGCGCTACGAGGACGGCACCGTCGCGCTCCAGCATGTGAAGGACGGGCGCATTTTCAAGGCGACGCTGCTGCGGGGCAACGCGAAGACCGTCGACGAGCACAACGCAAAGCTCACGAGCGATCCCGTGACCGGCGAACTCGGCGAACTCGGCTTCGGCACGCAGCGCCTGCCGGTGAGTGGACGCGACATTCAGGACGAAAAAATCCTCGGCACGATGCACGTCGCCACCGGTCGCAGCGATCATCTCGGCGGAAAGCTCACCCCGGATCGTTTTGCCAATCGCAAGAACGCGACGCACGACGACATCCTCTTTTCGCCGACCAAAACGCCCGACATCCAAGTCCCGCAAGTGCGCATGTCGCGCAATGGACAGACCGTTGTGCTCATCGAAGGCTACGAACCTGCGGCCTACATGCGCGGCTTGCTCGAAGCGTGATGCACGGCATTCTCGCCGCGGTGAATCCCTACGAGACAGACAAGCTCGTCGCAGAATACCTGCTGTTTCACTACGGCGCACCGCACGAGGTGATGCCTTGGGAATTTGGCCCGGCCTCGGCGCTGAATTATCCGGCGCGCTGTGTGCGCGAATGCGTGGATATCGCCGCCCTGCCGCAGGGCGCGCGTGCGCTCGACATCGGCTGCGCCGTCGGGCGCTCATCGTTCGAGTTCGCGCGGAATTGCACGGAAGTCATCGGCATTGATTACTCGCATCGTTTTGTCGAGGTGGCCGCGACGCTCGCTCGTGTCGGCGCCGTCCCGTATGAGCGGACTGATGAGGGCTCGCTCACCACGCCGTTGATCGCGGGTGTGCCGTCCATCATCGCGCGCGAGCGTGTGAGTTTCGAACACGGCGATGCTCAGGCTTTGCGCGAGTCACTTGAAAGCTTCGATGTCGTGCTCGCGGCGAACCTCATTGACCGCCTGCTCGAGCCCGCCCGGTTCCTCGCACGATTGCCGGATTTGGTCAGGCCGGGTGGCCAACTCGTGATCACCTCGCCCTACACGTGGCTCGGCGAATTTACCCCGGCGGAGAATTGGCTCGGCGGGTTTTCCAAAGACGGTGCGCGGTACGAGACGCTCGATGGGCTCTCGGCTGCGCTGTCGGCGCATTTCGACCTCGTGGGCACAAAGGATTTGCCATTTCTCATTCGCGAGCACTCGCGGAAATTCCAGTGGAGCGTCGCGCAGGCCAGCATGTGGAGGCGCAAGTGACTATGACTACCGATTGGGAGGACAACTACCGGAGAAATGACACGCCTTGGGACAAGGGCGCGCCGCATCCTGCGCTCGTCGAGTTTTTGAAGCGTTCGCCCGTTCACGGCCTCGTGATGGTGCCCGGTTGCGGTGCGGGCCACGATGTGCGTGCGCTTGCGGCGACGGCGGATGAGGTAGTAGGCCTCGATATCGCGCCCTCGGCCATCTCGCGGGCGAAAGCGCAGCCCGCAATCGGCGGTGAACGGTATCAACTCGGGGATTTCTTTGCGCTGCCGCCGTCCTTGCGCGGGAAGTTCGATGTGGTCTTCGAGCATACATGCTTCTGTGCGATCGATCCTTCGATGCGTGAAAAATATGTCGCTGCGGTTGCCGGGGCATTGCAGCCCGAGGGGCATTTGCTCGCAATTTTCTATCTCGATCCGGGCCACGGTCCTGGTGAGTCCGGCCCTCCTTTTGAAGTGACGCTTGCGGAACTCGACGCCCTTTTCTCCCCGCGGTTCACGCTGATCCACGAGTGGAAACCTTCCGCAACCCACCCCGGACGCGAAGGCCGCGAGATATGCAGGCTGCTGCAACTTGCCTCGTGATGTGACGCGGGCGCTTCTGCCCGCGGAGGCGCACTCGCGCACGGGCATGTCCGCCTTACGCGCGTCTTGACTGACCGCTTTCGCCCCGTAGTCTGCGCGCTCTTTTTTAACAACGAAACCGACCGATCAATCCGACTATGTCCGCAATGAATACCGAAGCACTTTCCCGCGCAGCAAACGAAGCCCGCGGTCTCGCAATGGATGCCGTCCACGCCTGCTCGAGTGGGCATCTCGGCCTGCCGCTCGG
>JBDSAR010000283.1:0-3558 GCA_039922035.1 Chthoniobacteraceae bacterium | reverse complement strand
ATCGTCCTGCACGCGCTGGAGCGCGACGTGGAGCGCCGCTACCAGCATGTGAGCGAGATCCGGACGGATGTGGAGAATGTGACCGGCACGCCTGGAGCGCAGGCGTCCCCGCCTGTGCGGCAGGCAGCCGTCCCGGCAGCCACTGTCGGCGCACCGCCCGCGGCAAATCCCGAGGATGACGAGGACACAGAGGAGGCCGGTGAAGAACATCCCTTCTTCGCGTGGGCATGGAAATTTGTCCCGCTGGTCGCCATCCTCCTCGCGTTCTTCAATCCGTGGGGTGGAAAGGCGTGGTACTACTTCGCTGCCGGATGCTCCGTGCTCGCGGTGTCGTCGGGATTTTTCCGGACCTCGACAAAGGCGGAGGCGAAAGAGACCCCGCCCTTCCGCCGGGAGTCATGGTGGTTCAGCCGTTCGCGCGGGATGCAGAAATTCCTCGGCATCACGATCGGCGCGGTCCTTGTGCTTTCGCTGCTCGCCTTCTTCTCCTTCCGGATGCAGGTCACGACGACGGCGGATCAAAGCGGTGTCGTGCGCAATCTCTACAACGTCACCGTCGGCCTGGGCGATCCGTGGCTCTACCTGTTTCGCCGCCTGACGGGAACGCGCAGCGGTTTGGAATCCGGGATGAACATCGTCGCCGGCTCCGCGCTGTTCGGATTCGCGGCGCTGTTCGCCGGCACCGCGGTGACACGGCTCACGCGTGAGCAGAAGCGCCGCGGCAAACTGGCCGATGCGTCAGGCGACGCTCCGCAGCGCGCATTTTTCTGGCACGCCATCGCGGGCGGCGTGTTCTTCATCGCAGGCGCGGTCGGAGCGGTCGTGCATGCTCAGCGGAGCGAGGCCAACGGCGGAATCCTGGCAGACGCAGTGCATGAGGTGCATCCCGACTTCGCGCGGCCCGGTTCCACGAGCATCGCGCTGAAGAAAGCCATCGCGGACGAGCTGAAGCTCACACCGGACCAGCTTGAAAAGATCAACCAGTCGCTCAACCGCCACTATCTTGAATTCCTCAAACTGGAGAACGATCACAGCAGCTATCGCGTGGAGAACGGGCATGTGGTGAAAACCATCCAGCCCTTTCCCGACCGCAGTTTCGCGCTCGCGCAAAGGCTCGCGAATGAGCTGCGTGCCGTCGCGGGCCAGGAAATCGTCCCTGCTCCTGAGCGTGGAGCGGTGTGGAAACTCCGCCTTTTTCGTCATGCCGGCGAGTTCAACGTGCGCGCCGAGCTTTGGGAAAAGGACGGCAAATATCATCGCGAAGAATCATGGGAGCGTGAGGGCAGGAGGATCATGGGAGGCAAGTCCGGCGACACGCTGACCGATATGAACCTGGCCTTTGGCACCTACGCCACGGACTGGGCGGCGATGCAGACGAACATTCACGAACCAAAACCCGACGACGCTCACCACAGTTGGGTATTCGGCTGGGACACGATGCAGTTCTTCATCAACCAGACAAGGCAGGCGGAACTCGCGCGGATGCTCGCCACTGATCCCAAGGCAGTGATCCAATCGGGCAATCCGCACGTCGCGCTTGTCACGCAGGCGGGTACACCCCTCGGTCGCGCCTGCGTGGAAACGCAGCTCAGGAATTTCGGCATCGCTTTCCGGAAGGACACGACTCCCGACGACTTGGTGGGAAAGCTGGAAACCCTGCTGGGCAGCGATATTTCTGCGCCGACGCCTCCCGCCACTGAACGCCAATAATGGGCGCACACGCCACGTTGGCGGAGACACCCGACTGCGCAGACCCATACGAATCAAAGACCCCCCACGCACCCAAACCATGAAATCAGCTCCCAATCCCATGATCACCCTCGCCTGCTGCGCGCTTTTCGCCGCCGCCGGCTGCAAACAGAAGACCAGCAGCGCCACGGGAGGCATCAAATCCGAGCTGACCGCAAGCACCGGAGGGCGTGACCTCCACGTCATCAGCGACAACGGTGCGTGGGTGAACCAGCGGGAGAACGAGTTCATCGTGAAGATGGTGGGGCACGAGATCATCATCGATCGGGTGCGCGTGCTTGTGGATAAAAAGGAGGGTGTGAAGGTGCCCGGGGGTGCGAAGAAATTCGAGGTGAGCTTCATCGGCGGCACGCTCACCCTCGGCGCGGATGGCACGGAGATTTTGAAGACTCCGCTCGCGAAGTGACGGAGTGAGGATGAACATCAGGCGCGGTTTTTCCCCACACGCGCTTTGGGATCATGCAACCGTGGACAGAGGGCGCGGCTCCGTCGCTGTCCCGGCTATCACCGTCGAATAATTGAAAGCCAGGGCAGGGGACGCTGGGATCGGCCAGGCGATGAAGAGGATACCTACAGGTTCGTCTCCAGCTCGGGAGCCGCCGCATCGAGACCGCGCTCCTTCAGCATTTTCTTCGCGTCTTCGACGCTGATTTTCTTCGTCGGCAGCGGCCAGCCGAGTGTGTCGCCGTTCGGCGTGAAGCCGTGGCCGTCCACGTCCACGAAGATGGGATTGTTGTAGGCGAAAGGTTTCACCTTCGACTGCGTGCTCGTGCCGTAGCCAATGCGCAGGTCGCTGTGCTCGGAGCACGCGACGACGATGATGTGTGCGTCCTCGCTCAGCGGCACGGTGATGCTCTCGTCGAATTTCACCACGCCGTCCTTGAACTTCGCCGGCGACTTCGCGCGCGTGAAATTCAGCTCAGGCCGCGCGCGTCCGTTCACGAGCACCTGCACGCGATCAATGTCGAGCCAGTCGGTGCATTGCACGCGGACCTGCAGCTTCACGCCGCCATTCATCGCGCGCGCCGTGTCGCCGGGTCCGCGTCCGTCGTCGGTCGTGACCTGCAAAAATGGCCCGCTCGTGAGGTAGCTGCGGCCCGCTTTCGCGGCGCGCGAATTTTCCCGCCAGTCAATCTCGGACGGCTCGTCGCTCGCGCTCGGCATGTACATGCGCCACCCGCCGACACCGTTGCCCCACACGGTGTGCGCGTCGCACACGGCCATCCCGGCGTAGCGGTGCCCGCGGTTCAGCAGTTGCAGCCAGATGAACTCGCGGATGGTGCTCACGCTTTCCTTCCCGGTCTTCGCGTCGCGTCCGATTTTGAATGGACGTCCGCCGAGCAGATCGCTCGCCGAGTAGTTCTGCGTCTCGACGCCATCAATGAGCGTCGCGAGTCCGCTGAAGCCGCCGTCCGCGCGACCGTCGCCGTCAGCGTCGATGAAGTTTGCCACCATGTCCGGGTGGTTGATTTGGACCCAGCGGTCCGGCTCCGCGCCCTGCCAGTCGCGCAGCGTGATCGCGGTGATGCGCGGATCCTTGTTCCAGACGGGCGCGCCATTGTCCTGCGTGCGCGGCTCGGGCTTGAACGGAAATGAATTGAAGTGCGCCGCGCTGCCGGTGAGTTCCATGCCCGGCACGGTCTGCACGAACTTCGCGAGCCCGAGACGCTCGATGTGCGGACGCCAGTCGTACAGCCGGTTGTGCTCCGTGGTCGGCGCAAACTCCACGCCCTCGGCGGCGAGATTGATCACGCGATCATCCGTGCCGCAGATGTTGTCGCCGCTCTGTGTGGAATGATTGTGGTAGTC